>NZ_JBIAGU010000013.1:172437-255311 GCF_042869935.1 Kitasatospora sp. NPDC006697 | reverse complement strand
CCCCCCCCCCCCCCCCCCCCCCCCCCCCCCCCCCCCCCCCCCCCCCCCCCCACCCACCCCCCCCCCCCCCCCCCCCCCCCCCCCCCCCACCCCCCAACCCCCCCCCCCCCCCCCCCCGGCCCCCGGGGGGGCCCCCCCCCCCCACGGCCTGGTCAGCGGGCCTGCGGTCAGGCCTTCTTGGCCCGGGACGCGGTGCGGCCGCGGTCCTTCTGGTCCAGCACCACCTTGCGGATGCGCACCGTCTCCGGGGTGACCTCGATGCACTCGTCCTCGCGGCAGAACTCCAGCGACTGCTCCAGCGAGAGCTTGCGCGGCGGCACGATGGACTCCGCGACATCGGCGTTGGAGGAGCGCATGTTGGTGAGCTTCTTCTCCTTCGTGATGTTGACGTCCATGTCGTCCGAGCGGGAGTTCTCGCCGACGATCATGCCCTCGTAGACCTCGGTGCCCGGGTCGCAGAAGAGCACGCCGCGCTCCTGCAGGTTGGTCATCGCGAAGGCGGTCACCACACCGGCCCGGTCGGCCACCAGCGAGCCGTTGTTACGGGTGGTCAGGGTGCCGAACCACGGCTCGTAGCCCTCGTGGATCGAGTGCGCGATGCCGGTGCCGCGGGTGTTGGTGAGGAACTCGGTGCGGAACCCGATCAGGCCGCGGGAGGGCACCACGAACTCCATCCGGACCCAGCCCGAGCCGTGGTTGGACATGTTGTCCATCCGGCCCTTGCGGATGCCCATCAGCTGGGTGACGGCGCCCATGTGCTCCTCGGGCACGTCCACGGTCAGCCGCTCGACCGGCTCGTGGGTCTTGCCGTTGACCTCGCGGGTGACCACCTGCGGCTTGCCGACGGTCAGCTCGAAGCCCTCGCGGCGCATGGTCTCGATCAGGATGGCCAGCGCCAGCTCACCGCGGCCCTGCACCTCCCAGGCGTCCGGGCGCTCGGTGTCCAGGACGCGGAGCGAGACGTTGCCGATCAGCTCGCGGTCCAGCCGGTCCTTCACCTGGCGGGCCGTCACCTTGCGGTCGACCTTGGCGCCGGTCTTGGCGTCCGCGCCCTTGCCGGAGCCGCCCTTGCCGACCAGCGGCGAGGTGTTGGTACCGATGGTCATCGAGATGGCGGGCTCGTCCACCGTGATCAGCGGCAGCGCGACCGGGTTCTCCGGGTCGGCCAGGGTCTCGCCGATCATGATCTCGCCGATGCCGGCGACGGCGCAGATGTCGCCCGGACCGGCCTGCTCGGCGGGCTTGCGGGTGAGCGCCTCGGTCATCAGCAGCTCGGAGATCCGGACGCTCTGGATCGAGCCGTCGCGCTTGATCCAGGCGACCGTCTGGCCCTTCTTGAGGTAGCCCTGCTCGACCCGGAGCAGCGCGATGCGGCCGAGGAAGTTGTCGGCGTCCAGGTTGGTGACGTGCGCCTGCAGCGGGGCGTCCTGCTCGAAGACCGGGGCCGGCACGTGCTCCAGGATGGTGGAGAAGAACGGCTCCAGGTTCTCGCTGTCGCCGGGCACGGTGCCGTTCTCCGGCTTGGTCAGCGAGGCGACGCCGTCACGGGCGCAGGCGTAGACGATCGGGAACTCGATCTGGTCCTCGTCGGCGTCCAGGTCCAGGAAGAGGTCGTAGGTCTCGTTGATGACCTCGTCGATCCGGGCGTCCGGGCGGTCCGTCTTGTTGATGCAGAGGATGACCGGGAGCTTGGCGGTGAGCGCCTTGCGGAGCACGAACCGGGTCTGCGGCAGCGGGCCCTCGGAGGCGTCCACCAGCAGCACCACCGCGTCCACCATGGACAGGCCGCGCTCGACCTCGCCGCCGAAGTCGGCGTGGCCCGGGGTGTCGATGATGTTGATGGTGATCGGGTCGCCGCCGCCCTTGGGGTGGTACTTGACCGCGGTGTTCTTCGCGAGAATGGTGATGCCCTTCTCGCGCTCGAGGTCGTTGGAGTCCATCATGCGGTCGTCGAGCTGCTGGTGAGCCGCGAAGGCCCCGGCCTGCTTGAGCATCGCGTCGACCAGGGTCGTCTTGCCGTGGTCGACGTGGGCGACGATGGCGACGTTGCGGATGTCATTGCGCGTGGGCATGCGGAGCGAACTCTCCCGGAATCGTGGGTTGTGGCGCCCCGGTGCATTCCCTGACCGGTCCACCTGCCGGGCGGCACATGCCACGGCTTGTCCTATGGTACGTGGCCACGGGGTCCGGCTGCTCAGCGGAGCGGGCCGGTCGGGCGGCTCAGCTCAGGAAACCGAGGTCCTGGTAGCGCGGCCAGCCGAAGCCGTAGGCCCCGGCGCCGGCCACTCCGGTGCGCACGGCGACCAGTTCGGGGCGCTGGTAGAGCGGTACCGAGTGGCCCTCCTCCCAGATCCGCTGGTCGGCCTGGAGCAGCAGCGCGGTCCGCCGGGACTGGTCCGGCTCGGCGGCGGCCCGGTCGAACAGGGCGTCGATCTCGTCGGTGCCGGTGCCGCCGTAGTTGAGGCCGGACACCGGGCGGCCGTCCGCTCCGGGCCGCGGCTTGGCGTAGAGCGGGCGCTCGTCCACCGCGGGGAAGGCGGTGGCCGGCCAGGAGAAGAGCGCCAGGTCCCAGTCGCCGGCCGCCAGGTGGTCGGCCACGAAGCCGGCCGCGGGCAGCGCCTGCGGGTGCACGGTGACGCCCTGCCCGGCCAGCTGGGCGACCAGCGCGTCGGCGGTGCGCCGGGCCGCGGCCGAACCGTCCGGGTAGATCAGCGAGAGGTCCAGCTTCAGCTGCTTGGCGGTGGCGCCGAGGGCCGGGCTGTCGTCCCGGTAGCCCGGCTGACCGGCCATCAGCAGGTGGTTGCCGAGCGGTGCGGCGGGCAGGCCGAGCGGGGCGAGCGCGGCGGCGGCCAGCTTGCGGCGGTCCACCGCGGCGGCCACCGCCCGGCGCACCGCGGGCTCGGCCAGCGGGCCGCGGGCGCCGTTCAGGGTGAGCTGGGTGAAGGCCGGGGCGGCGGCCCGGTGCAGGGTGATGCCGGGCAGGCTCTCGGCCCGGCGCAGCAGCTGGGCCGCGCTCTGCACGGCGTCGGCGGACTTGGCGGCCGGCGGGTGGTCCAGGGTGCCCTCCAGGGCGGCCACGTCCACCTGGTTCCGGTCCAGCGCGGCCAGCCGGTCGGGAGTGGCCAGGAAGTCGATCTCGTCGACCTTCGGTGCGTCGCCCCACCACCGGGGGTTGCGCGCCAGCACCGCCCGGCCGGCCTTGGCGTCCAGCGACTCCAGGGCGAAGGGGCCCGCCGAGCGCGGCAGCCCCCGGGCCGGGTAGAGCGGGCTGAACAGGCCCTGCCAGTCCTGGTAGGGCTGCCGGAAGACCACCTTCACCTGGTGCGGGTCGGCGCCCGGGGCGATCGACTCGATCGCCCCGTAGCCCGGGTGGCTGCCGCGCAGCGCCGTCCACTGGGCGGTGAAGTCGGCGGCCGCCAGCGGGGTGCCGTCGCTCCAGACCGCCTTGGGGTTGAGCCGGTAGACCACGGTCCGGTCGGCCGCCTTGGCGCCGGCCAGGTAGTCCGGGTCGGCCACCGGTCGTCCCCGGTCGTCCAGCCGGTAGAGGCTGGGCAGCAGGGCGTGCGCGATCAGCGCGGTGTCGGGCGGGGCGGTGGCCGCGTAGACGTCCAGGTCGGCCGGCACCTCGTCGACGGCCCAGCGCAGCGTGCCGCCCTGGCGCACCGCCGCCCGGTCCGCCGGGGTCAGGTCGGCGGCGGCCTGCTGCCGGTCCGCCGCGGGGGCCGGGCCGCCGTCGGAGCAGCCGGTCAGCGCGCAGAGCAGCAGCGCGGCGGCGAGCAGTCGCTTCATGACGTCCACTCAACTCCACGGATCAGCGGAAGAGCTGACGGCACGACAAACCGACACCCCGTTGGCCGAACCGGCGGCGCCCGCCCTCTTCCGCTGACCTGTGATCAAGGTCACACTCGCAGAATGGCCATAGCGACCAAGCGCGCCGTGATCCGAGAACGAACCCTGCGCACCGACCGCTGGTGGATCCCGCAGCTCACCACCGCGGTCGGCCTGCTCCTCTTCATCGGCTACTCGACCTGGCGGGCCTTCGAGGGGGCGCACTACTACGCCGCCCCCTACGTCTCGCCGTTCTACTCGCCCTGCCTGGCCGCGGACTGCGTGCCGATGAAGGGCGGTGCCGACTGGGCGGTGGTCGGCGACTGGTGGCGGCTCTCCCCCGCGCTGCTGGTGCTGGTCTTCCCGCTCGGGTTCCGGCTCACCTGCTACTACTACCGCAAGGCCTACTACCGCGCGTTCTGGGCCTCGCCGCCGGCCTGCGCGGTGGCCGAGCCGCACACCCGCTACACCGGCGAGACCCGGTTCCCGCTGGTGCTGCAGAACCTGCACCGGTACTTCTTCTACCTGGCGATCCCGGTGGCGGGCATCCTCAGCTACGACGCGGTGCTGGGCTTCCGGGACGCCGACGGGCGCTGGGGCCACGTGGGCCTGGGCACCCTGGTGCTGCTCGCCAACGTGCTGCTGATCTGGGCCTACACGCTCTCCTGCCACTCCTGCCGGCACATCGTCGGCGGGCGGCTCAAGCACTTCTCCAAGCACCCGGTGCGCTACCGCGCCTGGCAGTTCGTCGGCCGGCTGAACGAGCGGCACATGCTGCTCGCCTGGTGCTCGCTGGCCTCGGTCGGGCTGGCCGACCTCTACGTCTACCTGGTCGCGTCGGGCGCCTTCGCCGACCCGCGGCTGTTCTGAGAAGGGGCGGTGCGGATGGACGAGTACGACGTCGTGGTGGTGGGCGCCGGCGGCGCCGGGCTGCGGGCCGCGATCGAGGCCCGGGAGCGCGGCGCCCGGGTCGCGGTGATCTGCAAGTCGCTCTTCGGCAAGGCGCACACCGTGATGGCGGAGGGCGGCATCGCGGCCTCGATGGGCAACGCCAACGGCTCGGACAACTGGCAGGTGCACTTCCGCGACACCCTGCGCGGCGGCAAGTTCCTCAACCACCCGCGGATGGCCGAGCTGCACGCCAAGGAGGCGCCGGACCGGGTCTGGGAGCTGGAGACCTGGGGCGCGCTCTTCGACCGCACGGCCGACGGGCGGATCTCGCAGCGCAACTTCGGCGGCCACGAGTACCCGCGGCTGGCGCACGTGGGTGACCGGACCGGACTGGAACTGATCAGGACCCTGCAGCAGAAAGTCGTCTCGCTGCAGCAGGCCGACCACCGGGAGACCGGCGACTACGAATCCGGCTTACGAATATTCCAGGAATACACGGTGACCCGCATATTGAAGGAGGGTGGCCGGGTTTCCGGGGTGTTCGGGTACGTCCGGGAGAGCGGCGAGTTCTTCTCCCTCGCGGCGCCCGCCGTGGTACTGGCCACCGGCGGCATCGGCAAGAGCTTCAAGGTGACCTCCAACTCCTGGGAGTACACCGGCGACGGCCACGCGCTGGCGCTGCTCGCCGGGGCCCGGCTGCTGAACATGGAGTTCGTCCAGTTCCACCCGACCGGCATGGTCTGGCCGCCCTCGGTGAAGGGGATCCTGGTCACCGAATCGGTCCGCGGCGACGGCGGGGTGCTGCGCAACAGCGAGGGCAGGCGGTTCATGTTCGACTACGTGCCGGACGTCTTCCGCCCGCAGTACGCCGAGACCGAGGCGGAGGCCGACGGCTGGTACCGGGACCCGGCCGGGAACCGCCGCCCGCCCGAGCTGCTGCCCCGGGACGAGGTGGCCCGGGCGATCAACGCCGAGGTCAAGGCCGGCCGCGGCACCCCGCACGGCGGGGTCTACCTGGACGTCTCCAGCCGGCTGCCCGCCGAGGAGATCGTCCGCCGGCTGCCCTCGATGCACCACCAGTTCCGCGAGCTCGCCGACGTGGACATCACCAGGGAGCCGATGGAGGTCGGCCCGACCTGCCACTACGTGATGGGCGGGGTGGAGGTGGACCCGGACACCGCGGCCAGCCCGGCCGTGCCGGGGCTCTACGCGGCCGGCGAGGTGGCCGGCGGGATGCACGGGGCCAACCGGCTGGGCGGCAACTCGCTCTCCGACCTGCTGGTCTTCGGCCGCCGGGCCGGGCTGCACGCCGCCGCCTACGCGGCCGGGCTGGTCGAGCGGCCCGCCGTCGCCGAGGAGCAGCTGACCGCCGCCCGGGCCGAGGCGCTGGCCCCGTTCGGCGGCGCCGACGGGGGCCGGAACACCGAGCACCCGTACGCGCTCCACCAGGAGCTGCAGCAGACCATGAACGACCTGGTCGGCATCATCCGGCGGTCCGGCGAGATGAAGCAGGCGCTGGAGCGGCTGGGCGCGCTGCGCGAGCGGGCCGAACGGGTCGGGGTGGAGGGCCACCGGCAGTTCAACCCCGGCTGGCACCTGGCCCTGGACCTGCGCAACATGCTGCTGGTCTCGGAGTGCGTGGCCCGGGCCGCGCTGCTGCGGCGGGAGAGCCGCGGCGGGCACACCCGGGAGGACTGGCCGGCCATGGACCGCGACTGGCGGCGTTCCAACCTGGTCTGCGGCCTGGTCGGGGAGGACGTGGAGGTGGTCCGACAGCCGCTGCCGGCCCTGCGGCCCGAGCTGCTGGCGCTCTTCGAGCGGACCGAACTGGCGAAGTACTTCACCCCGGAGGAGCTGGCCGATGAGCACGCGTGAGTTCCGGATCTGGCGCGGAGAGGCGGGCGAGGGCGGCTTCGCCAGCTACCGGGTGGAGGTCAACGAGGGCGAGGTGGTGCTCGACCTGGTGCACCGGCTGCAGGCCACCCAGGCGCCCGACCTCGCGGTGCGCTGGAACTGCAAGGCCGGCAAGTGCGGCTCCTGCAGCGCGGAGGTGAACGGGCGGCCGCGGCTGCTCTGCATGACCCGGATGTCGGCGCTGCCGCCGGACGGCCCGGTGGTGCTCACCCCGCTGCGGGCCTTCCCCTCGATCCGCGACCTGGTCACCGACGTGGGCTTCAACTACGCCAAGGCGCGCGAGGTGCCGTCCTTCGTGCCGCCGCCCGGGCTGGCCCCGGGCGAGTACCGGATGGCCCAGCAGGACGTGGAGCGCTCGCAGGAGTTCCGCAAGTGCATCGAGTGCTTCCTCTGCCAGGACACCTGCCACGCGCTGCGCGACCACGACGAGAACAAGCCCGCCTTCGCCGGCCCGCGGTTCCTGATGCGGCTGGCCGAGCTGGACATGCACCCGCTGGACGCCGCGCCGGACCGCAAGCGGGCCGCCCAGGAGGAGCACGGCCTCGGCTACTGCAACATCACCAAGTGCTGCACCGAGGTCTGCCCCGAGCACATCAGGATCACCGACAACGCGCTGATCCCGCTCAAGGAGCGGGTCGCCGACCGCAAGTACGACCCGCTGGTCTGGCTGGGGTCGAGGATCGGCCGGCGACCGAAGGACTGACCGGCCGTCAGCGGCCCGGTTCTCTCACAGGTTGAGCTCGAACCAGACGATCTTCCCGTGCGGGGTGCGGCGGCTGCCCCAGCGTTCGGCCAGCAGGCTGACCAGCTGGAGGCCGCGGCCGCCCTCGTCGGTCTCCTGGGCGCGGCGCTGGCGGGGCTGGGCGTAGCCGTCGTCCCAGACCTCGCAGACCATCGCGGTGTCCTTCAGCAGCCGCAGCCGGATCTCGCCCCGGCCGTGCCGCAGCGCGTTCGTCACCAGCTCGCTGACCAGCAGCTCGGTGGTGTCGACCAGCTCCTCCATGCCCCGCACCAGCAGCCAGCCGCAGGCCAGCTCGCGGGCCTTGGCGACCGAGGTGGGCTCCGGCGGCAGCTTCCAGTCGCCGACCGCGTCCTCCGGGAAGGCCCGGACCCGGGCCATCAGCAGCGCGATGTCGTCCTCGCCGTGGTGCGGGTCCAGCTCGCTGAGCACCTGGTCGCAGAGCGTCTCCAGGACCGGGCCGCCGTTCTGCAGGGCCAGCCGGAAGGCCAGCAGGCCCTCGTCCAGCTGATGCTTGCGGGACTCCACCAGGCCGTCGGTGTAGAGGCCGAGCAGGGCGCCGTCCGGCAGGTCGAAGGTGACCTCCTCGAACGGCTCGCCGCCCACGCCCAGCGGCAGTCCGGGCGGCACGTCCAGCATCCGGGCCGGCTCGCCGGGGCTGAGCAGCACCGGGGGCAGGTGGCCGGCGTTGGCGAAGGTACATCGGCGGGTGACCGCGTCGAAGACCGCGTAGATGCAGGTGGCCAGGTAGACCTCGACGGCCTCCTCGTCCACCGGCCGCTCCGGGCGCCCGTAGCCCGGCAGCGGGCCGGGCCCGGGGTCGCCGAGGCCGCGGGCGATGTCGTCCAGCGCGCCCAGCACCTCGGCCGGCTCCACGTCGAGCATCGCCAGGGTCCGCACGGCGGTGCGCAGCTGGCCCATCGCCACCGCGGCGCGCAGGCCGCGGCCCATCACGTCGCCGATCACCAGGGCGGTGCGGTTGCCGGGCAGCGGGATGACGTCGAACCAGTCGCCGCCGACCTCGGTGTTGTTGCTGCTCGGGCGGTAGCGGCAGGCGATCTCCAGGCCGCTGGCCTCCGGGTTGCCCGGGGGCAGCAGGCTGCGCTGCAGGATCAGCGCCCGCTCGTGCTCGCGACGGTAGAGCCGGGCGTTGTCCACGCAGACCGCGGCCCGGGCGGCGATCTCCTCGGCGATCGCCACGTCCCGGGCGTCGAACGGCTCGCTGCCGATCGCCCGGGAGAGCTGGACCAGGCCGAGCACCACGTTCCGGGCCACCAGCGGGACCACCAGGGTGGAGCGCAGCAGCGGGTCCGGGCCGGGGTCGGGGATCGCCGAGCGGCCGGTGCGCAGCGCCCGGGCGTGCGGCGAGCGCGGCGGGTAGCAGAGCATGCCACCGGCCTCGGCGGCGGCCAGCCGGGAGCCGTAGCCCAGCTCGCCGTAGGCGGCGGTGTCGGTGCCGAGCACGGCGGCGGCGTCGCCGACCACGCTGGAGACGGCGACCCGGCGCAGCTCGCCGCTGCCGTCGTAGGGGGCGCCGCCGACCGTGCCGGACAGCGCCGGGCCGCTCTCGCCGGAGAGCAGTGCCGAGTAGAGGTCCACCGTGGCCAGGTCGCAGAACTGCGGGACCACCACGTCCAGCAGCTCCTTGGCGGTGGTCTCCAGGTCCAGGGTGGAGCCGATGTGCGCGCTGGCCTCGTTGACCAGGGCCAGGTTGCGCCGCACCCCGGCGGCCTCGCGCTCGGCGACCAGCCGGCTGGTCACGTCGTTGACCTGGCCGGCCACGCCGATCGGGCGCTCGCCGGGGCCGGTCAGCCGGTAGAGCGAGATCGCCCAGCGGCGCTCGCCGCCGCGCGAGGGCAGGCCGCCGCTGAACCGCAGGTCCACCACCGGGTCGCCGCTGGCCAGCACCTGCCGCAGCGCGGCCTGCAGCCGGTCGGCCTCGGCCGGTACGAAGAGGTCGTGCGCGGTCCGGCCGGCCAGCCGGTCGGCGGGCAGGCCGACGGCCTCGGCGAAGGCCCGGTTGACCCGCTGCAGCCGCAGCTCGGGGTCGAAGAGGAAGAAGCCGCTCGGAGTCTGGCCGAAAACCGCCGCCGAAGCGGCCAGATCGGTCTCGATCCGGCGCAGCTTGCCGAGGTCCACGGCGAGGCAGAGGGCGCCGCCGGCCCCCGCGCCCCGGCCGCCGGCGGCCGGCATCAGGTAGATCTCGGCCAGGCTCTCGCCGCCGTCCGGGTCCCGGTAGGACGTGGTGCCGATCCACTCCTCGCCGGCCAGCGTGCGCTCCAGCCGGGCCCGGCCGCACTGCCAGTGCTCGCGGGGCACCAGGGCGGTGACCGGGTCGGTGCCCAGCGCCTCGGCGGCGGGCAGCGCGAAGAACTCGGCGGCCCGCTCGCTCCACTGGCTGATCAGGCCGTCGGGGCCGACCGCGAAGGTGGCGACCCGGATGTACTCGTAGATCGAGCCGGGGTCGATGTCACCCCAGCGCGCCTGTTGCACCGGACTGGGAGGAGGCGGTGTCGGGACGGGTGCGCCCGGCTGTCCGGGCACCGCGGCATGGCCGCTGCTGCCAGTCAGCGCTTCCCGCGCCGGCATGCTGTTCAAGGACCGACCCCTCCAACCCGCGACCATCCGGATGTCGAGAGAACCGAGTATTCATCATCCGGGGGCGGCCGCACACGCCCCCGACGTCACAACATCAAATCGGGCGAAGGTTTTTGTCCGGGGTCCCGCGCCACCAGCCTGCCACACCCGCGCCCCCGGTCCGCTTCCGTGCGCCCGGTCCTCCATTGTCATGGACAAGGGGGCAGTATTCGAAAATTTGATCGAACAATCCGCTCGGTTCATTCCCGGTCCGCTTCCTTCCCCGGCAATTCCTGCTCGAACCAGACAACTTTGCCCATTCCCTCGGCCCGGGCGCCCCAGCGCAGTGCCAGCCGCCGGACCAGCTCCAGGCCCCGGCCGCCCTCGTCGCCCTCGGCCGCGTGCCGCTCCCGGGGCGGATCCGGCAGCGGGTCGGAGATCTCCACCAGCAGCACCCCGGCCAGCGTCAGCCGGACCCCGATCGGCGCGCTGGCGTACCGCACCGCGTTGGTCACCAGCTCGCTGACCAACAGTTCGACGGTGTCGGTCAGCTCGGCGACCGACCAGTCCCGCAGCGCGCCGCGGACCAGCCGGCGGGCCCGGGAGACCGCGGTGGGCTCGGCGGGCAGCGTCCAGCCGACCGTCCGGGCGCCCTCCTCGCCGCGGCCCAGCCGGGCCAGCAGCAGCGCCACGTCGTCCGGCTCGCGGCCCTGCTCCATGGTGTCCAGCACCGCCTCGCAGGCGTGCTGGATGGACGGGTAGGGCTTCTCCAGCACCGACTGCAGCCGGCCCAGGCCCACGTCCAGGTCCTTGTCCCGGGACTCCACCAGGCCGTCGGTGCAGAGCGCCAGCACGCTGCCCTCCGGGACCGCCAGCTCCATTGATTCGAAGGCCACCCCGCCGACCCCCAGCGGCGCCCCCGAGGGCAGCTCCAGCACCTGCCCGCGGCCGCCCGGCAGCGGGCCGCCGGAGCGGGCCGGGCCGGGCCGCTCCGGGCTCACCAGCACCGGCGGGATGTGGCCCGCCTTGGCCATCGTCAGCCGGGCCGTGGCGGGGTCGTAGACGGCGTAGATGCAGGTCGCCAGCAGCGCCTCGTCCGGGCCCTGGGCCAGGTCGTCGGCCAGCTCGTGGACGTGCCGCAGCAGCACGTCCGGCGGCAGGTCCAGGGCGGCCAGCACCCGCACCGCGGTGCGCAGCCGGCCCATGGTGGCGGCCGCCCGCAGGCCGTGGCCCATCACGTCGCCGACCACCAGCGCGGTCCGGTCGCCGGGCAGCGGGATGACGTCGAACCAGTCGCCGCCCACCTCGGTGCCGCTGCTGCCCGGCACGTACCGGTAGGCCACCTCCACCCCGGTCGGCTGCGGCACCTGCTGCGGCAGCAGGGTGCGCTGCAGGGTGAGCGCGGCGGTCCGCTCCCGGACGTAGAGCCGGGCGTTGTCCAGCGAGCTGCCGGCCCGGTCCGCCAGCTCCACCGAGAAGGCCAGGTCGTCCCGGTCGAAGCCCTCCCGGCGGCCGGCCCGGCTGAGCACCAGCAGGCCGATCACGATGCCCCGGGCGCGCAGCGGCACCACCAGCACCGAGTGGGTGCCGAGCGCCAGCGCGGCCCGCATCTTGGGGTCGCCCGGATAGGTGGCCTCCTCCAGCTCCTCGGCGCCGGAGAGCAGTTCGGGCACGCCGGTGCGCAGCACCCGGCCGAAGCAGGAGTCCTCGGCGAAGGTGACCCGGGCGCCCCGGCGGAGCATCACCTCCACCTCCGGGCCGTCCCGGTCGGCCGCCACCCCGAGCTGCAGCAGCGAGGTGCGGCGGTCGTGGCCGTGCTTGGGCAGGTCGTCGCCGTGCGCCACCGCCTGCAGCAGGATCGAGGCGGCGAAGTCGGCCAGCCGGGGCACCGCCGCGCCGGCCAGCTCCTGGGCGATCCGGCCGGCGTCCAAGAGGTCGCCGATCCGGGAGCCGAACTCGTTGAGCAGCGCCAGCCGGCGGCGGGCGTGCTCCACCTTGGCCACCGCCCGGTAGCGCTCGGTCACGTCCATCACGGTGCCGGAGATGCCCAGCACCCGGCCGGCCCGGTCGGTCAGCCGGCTGTAGGAGATCGAGCGGTAGCCGCCGGAGCGGGCGGTCAGCGGGGAGGCCAGGGTCACGTCGATCACCGGCTCACCGGTGGCCAGCACCTGGCGCTGGATCACGGTGACCTCGTCGGCGGCCCGGTCCGGCAGGGTCTCGCCGGTGGTCCGGCCCACGTGCTCGGCGACCGGCACGCCGTTCATCTCCGCCAGCGTCTGGTTGACGGCGGTGTAGCGCAGCTCGGTGTCCAGCACCGCGATGCCGAGGGCGGACTGCTCGAAGAGCGCGTCGCGCACCGCCAGGTCGCGCTCCACCGCCTGCACCCGGCCCGACTCGGCGAGCGCGACCAGCAGGAACGGGGTGCCGTCGCCGTCCACCAGCAGCGAGATCCGGGCGTCCACCCGGACCAGCGGGCCGTCCCGGTGGTGCAGCGCCGTCAGGCCCTTCCAGCTGCCGGTGCGCAGTGCCCGGGTGAAGGCCTCCCGGGTCCGCGCGACCAGGTCCTGGTCCTGCATCAGCTCCTCGATCCGGCGGCCCACCAGCACCTCGCTGGGCCAGCCCAGCAGCTCCTCGGCGGCCGGGCTCCAGAGCACCACCCGGCCCGCGGTGTCCAGCATCGCGATGGCCACCGTGACCATGTCGAAGAGGCTGCCCTGGGTGTGCTCGCCGATCAGCTCGCCGACCGCGGGGGCGCCGCGCGGGAAGGGCTCGGCGGGGCCGCCGCGCAGCGAGGCCGGCACGGGGTCGGCCCGCTGCTCGGACCGGACCGGGCGGCGCTCCCCGTCCTCGGCAGGGCCGCGACCGCGCAGCCGGGCCCGGGCGGCGGCGCCGCCCGTCCGGCCGCGACCGGCCCGTGACCGACCGCCGCTCCCCGTGCTGGTCACCGACCGGGCCTCCAAGCGTGCTGCCTCACCAAACGTCACGGTTCACCTCGAACTGTGACATACCCTGGCGAAAACCGTACTACCCGACGGCACTCGGGTGACCCGGGGATGAACGAGGAGGACGGGGCGGACGGGGCGTCAGCAGGCGGTGAGCAGCCGGGCCACCTCGGGGAGGACTTCGCGGTCGTGCTCCAGCCAGTCGACCGCCGACAGCTCGTCAGGCCCGAGCCAGCGCAGCTCCGAGTGGTCCTCCAGCGGCTCCGGCTCGCCCTCCAGCAGCTCGGCCGACCAGATCCGCAGCACCAGGCCGGCCCGGATCGGCCACTCCCCCGGCAGCCGGCCGATCGCCCGGGCCCGGACGCCCAACTCCTCGAACAGCTCGCGCTCCAGCGCCTGCTGCTGCGTCTCGCCGGGCTCGGTCTTGCCGCCCGGGAACTCCCACCGCCCGGCCACGGCGGCCGGGGCACTGCGCCTCGCGGCGAGCACCCGACCCTGGTGGATGAGGGCACCGCCGACCACGATCCGATTCTCCATGCCGCAGCAGCCTAGGGGGTGGTGGAGGGCGGCGGGTGGACCAGCGCGGTCCGGGGGGTTAAGACATATGAGAATGCGCGGGCCCGGAGAGGGGCGCTCCGTACGGGCCCGGCTCGGTGGGGGTCGAGTCGGGCCCGCACGGGTCGGCCGGCCCTGTGGAGCCTAGGGACGGCCCGCTAACGGGACGTACGGACGAGGTTTCGGCGCCGTCACGGACCCGGTCGGTCCGGTGAACGGCATGTAAGGGGAGTCCGCGGCTGCTGCCGCCGACCCGCTTGACCCGTACCCGGCCGACCGCCGATCGCGGCCTGCCGTGTGGCGCACCTGCCCCCGTAGTCCCCCGTCCGACGTTCGCGCGGCGGCCCCGCGACGGGCGGACCTGATCGGGCCAGGGCATCGCGGTTCGCCCGGTTGACACCGGGTCGAGCGCCTTACGTACGACTATCGCAAGGGTGTACCGGCAAGCGTCCCGGCGCAAGGTCCCAGCCGGGTCGACCGCGAACGGCGTGTGCCGGGCAGGCCTTCGACCGGTTCGGCGGCACTTCCCCGGAGCTTCCTGATAGTTCGTCAGATCGCTTGCGGAATACCGTTGTTACTCGACGGCGCGGCTCGGACACGGCCGGTGTCCGAGCCGCGCCGGGCGCCCGTCAGCCGCGGGCCAGCAGTTCCCCGTGCAGCACCGCGAACCAGCCGTCCGGCTCCACCGACCAGCGCCGCCAGGCGTCCGCGATGGCGGCCAGTCCGGCCTCGTCGGCCAGGCCCTCCGCCAGCGCCGTGCGGGCCAGCCCGGAGCCGGTGGTGCGGTCGGCCCAGGACTCGCCCCACCACAGGCGCTCGCCCGGGCTCGCGTAGGTCCAGGTGGCGCTGCTCGCGGTCAGCTCGGTGAAGCCGGCCGCCCGGGCCCAGGCCAGCAGCCGCCGCCCGGCGTTCGGCTCCCCGCCGTTGATCCGGGTGGACTGCTGGTAGATCTCCATCCAGCGCTCCAGCTCGGGCAGTTCGGGATACCAGGCCATCGCCCGGTAGTCCGCGTCGCGGACCGCCAGCACCCCGCCGGGGGCCAGCACCCGGCGCATCTCGCGCAGCGCGGCCACCGGGTCGCCCAGGTGCTGCAGCACCTGGTGGGCGTGCACCACGTCGAACTCGCCGTCCGGGTAGGGCAGCTGGAAGACGTCGGCGACCTCGAAGGCGATGTTCCCGATCCCCCGGGCGGCCGCGCACCGGGCCGCCTCGGCCAGCACCTCGGCGGAGGTGTCGATCGCGGCCACCCGCCCCTCGGGGCCGACCAGTTCGGCCAGGTCGGCGGTGATCGTGCCCGGTCCGCAGCCGACGTCGAGCAGCCGCTGCCCGGCCCGCAGCTCGGGCAGCAGGTAGGCCGCCGAGTTGGCCGCGGTCCGGCTGCGGTGGGAGCGCAGCACGCCGTCGGTGTGGCCGTGGGTGTAGACGGCCGACGGGTTCTGAGGATTCGTCATCGAATTCGCCATGCTCCGACCCTAGCCACCGTCTCACCCATCAAGAAACTCTTTCTCGCCAGATGAGACGGTGGTATGCTGACGACATGGGAAAGACCTATGAACGGATAGACGGCCGGCTGCGCTCGTTCATCGAGTCCCAGCCGGTCTTCTTCACCGCGACCGCCCCGCTGGCCGGCGACGGCCACATCAACCTGTCCCCCAAGGGCCGGTCCGGCACCCTGGTGGTGCTGGACGAACTGACCCTGGCCTACCTCGACTTCGGCGGCAGCCACGCCGAGACCATCGCCCATCTGCGGGAGAACGGGCGGATCACGCTGATGTGGTGCGCCTTCACCGGCCCGCCCACCGTGGTGCGGGTGCACGGCCGCGGCGAGGCGGTGTTCCGCGACGACCCGCGGTTCGCCGGGCTGCTCGACCGCTTCGACCCCTCGGCGGACGGCGGCGGGCTGCGCGCGATCGTGCTGGTCCGGGCCGAGCGGGTCAGCGACTCCTGCGGCTTCGCGGTGCCGTTCATGGACTACCGCGAGGAGCGCACGCTGCACTCCGAGTACTTCGGCCGCAAGAGCGAGCCGGAGTTCGCCGAGTACTGCGCCCGGAAGGAGTACGTCGGCAGCAGCGTGGACGGCCTGCCCGGGCTCCCGCTGCCGCTGCCGCCGCGGCCGGAGGGGCAGACCCTAGGCTGAGCGCTGTGATCCAGCGCCCGCACGTGACCCTCAGCGCCGCCATGTCCATCGACGGCTACCTGGACGACGCCTCCCCGGAGCGCCTGCTGCTCTCCAACCCGGCCGACTTCGACCGGGTGGACCAGCTGCGCGCCGACTCCGACGCCGTCCTGGTCGGCTCCACCACGCTGCGCCGCGACAACCCGCGGCTGCTGGTGAACGACCCCGGCCGGCGGGCCGACCGGCAGGCCGCCGGCCGGCCCGCCTACCCGCTCAAGGTGACCCTGAGCGCCGGCGGCGACCTCGATCCCGCGTTGAAGTTCTGGCACACCGGCGGCGACCGGCTGGTCTACAGCACCGACCACGGCGCCGCCCGGCTGCGCCCGGCGCTGGACGGGCTGGCCGAGGTGGTCGCGCTCGGGCCCGCCGTGCACCTCGGCGCCCTGCTCGACGACCTCGGGCGGCGCGGGGTGCGGCGGCTGATGGTGGAGGGCGGCAGCTCGGTGCACACCCAGTTCCTCGCCGAGGGCCTGGCCGACGAGCTGCAGCTGGCGGTCGCCCCGCTGCTGGTCGGGCAGGCCGCGGCGCCGCGGTTCGTCAACCCCGCCGACTTCCCCGGCGGGAGCACCCGGCGCCTGCGGCTGCTGGAAGCACGTACCGTCGGGGATGTCGTCCTGCTCCGGTACGCCCCCAAGGAGACCGCATGACCCCCGACGCCGCCGACCGCGCCTTCATGCGGCGCGCGATCGAGCTGTCCCGGCAGTGCCCGCCCGCCGCGCACGCCTTCTCGGTCGGCGCGGTGGTGGTCGGCGCCGACGGCACGGTGCTGAGCGAGGGCTTCAGCCGGGAGGGCGGCGACCCGGTGGTGCACGCCGAGGAGGCCGCACTGGCCAAGCTGCCGGCCGGCGACCCGCGGCTGCGCACCGCCACCGTCTACAGCACCCTGGAGCCGTGCAGCCGGCGCGCCTCCCGGCCGCACCCGTGCGCCGAGCTGCTGCTGGCCGCCGGGGTGGCCCGGGTGGTGGTGGCCTGGCGGGAGCCGGACCTGTTCGTCACCGCCTGCGAGGGCGTCGACCTGCTGCGGGCGGGCGGGGTCGACGTGGCCGAGCTGCCGGAGCTGGCCGGGGAGGCCCGTGAGGTGAACCGGCACCTTTTTGTATCCTAGAGATACATAATCGCCAGCACCCCTCACCGCCCCTCACCGCTTCGGGAGTCGCCGCATGACCGCCAACCAGCTCTCCGTCCGCGCCCTGCTGTTGGACATGGACGGGACTCTGGTCAACTCCGATGCCGTGGTGGAGCGCTGCTGGCGCCGCTGGGCCGCCGCCCAGGGGCTGGACGGCGACCACGTGATGAGCGTGGTGCACGGCCGCCAGGGCCACCTCTCGATGGCGATACTGCTGCCCGAGCGGCCGTTGGAGCAGAACCTCGCGGAGAACCGGGCGATGCTCGCCGAGGAGACCGCCGACACCGAGGGCATCGTCCCGGTCCCCGGCGCCGCCGCCTTCCTGGCCGCGATCGAGGGGCTGCCGCACGCCCTGGTCACCTCCGCCGACTCGGCGCTCTCCCGGGTCCGGATGGCCGCCGCCGGCCTGCGCTACCCGGAATCGGCCGTCACCGCCGAGCTGGTGGGCGCCAGCAAGCCCGACCCGGAGGGCTTCCTGAAGGCGGCCGCCGCCCTGGGCGTCGACCCGGCCGACTGCCTGGTCTTCGAGGACTCCGAGGCGGGCATCCAGGCCGGACTGGCCGCGGGCATGCGGGTGGTGGGCGTCGGCCCCCGCGCCGCGGCCCACCACCCCACCGTGCACGTGCCCGACCTGACCGCCGTCCGGGTCACCCCCGGGGCCGCCGGCGCGGTGCTGGTCGGCTTCTGAGCCCCCGTCGGGCCAGACTGAGGTCCATGGCCCACCCCGAGATCCGCCTGCGCCGCGTCTACGACCCGCCCGGGTCCGGGGACGGCTACCGGGTGCTGGCCGACCGGCTCTGGCCGCGCGGCATGGCCAGGGAGCGGGCGGAACTCGACGAGTGGGCCAAGGACCTGGCTCCCTCGAACGAACTCCGGCACTGGCTGCACGAGGCCCCCGACACCCGGGAGTCCGAGTTCGCCCGCCGCTACCGCGCCGAGCTGGACACCGAGGGGGCCCGCGAGCACCTGGCGGCGCTGCGCGGCCACCCGGTGCTCACCCTGCTCACCGCCAACAAGGACCCGCGGGCCCGGCACACCGCCGTGCTCGCCGAACTGCTCGGCGAGCCGCCGGCTACTCGTTGACGGGCCAGGCCTGGCTCGCCACGCTGACCCGGTTCCAGGCGTTGATCGTGGTGATCAGCCAGACCAGCTCGGCCAGCTCGGTCTCCTCGAACCGCTCGGCCGCGGCCGCCCAGACCTCCTCCGTCACCGGGCCCTCGGAGAGCCGGGTCACCGCCTCGGTGAGCGCCAGGGCGGCCCGCTCCCGGGCGGTGAACAGGCCGGTCTCCCGCCAGACCGGCAGCAGCAGGAGCCGCCGCTGGTCCTCGCCGCCGGCCAGCGCGTCCGCGCTGTGGGTGTCCACGCAGTAGGCGCAGCCGTTGATCTGCGAGGCCCGGGCCCGGACCAGCTCCTTCAGCCCGGCCTCCAGGTCGCTGCCCGCCGTCGCCTTGTCCAGCGCGGACATCGCCCGCATCGCCGCCGGGGCCAGCTTGTCGGCCGCCACCCGGACGGTGAGCTGGGGCTTGTCGGTGTTCTTCAGGTTCTCGTTCGTCGTCATGGCTATGACCCTACGAGCCCAGTGGACCGACGATAAGGTCCATTCCCATGACGAATGATTGGACCACTTTCGGAGTGGACCTCCACCTCGACCTGTCCGCCGGGAAGGCCGCCGGCGAGGGCGCCCGGGCCGCGCTGGAGCGCTCGCTTCGCGAGGCGGTCCGGTCCGGGCGGCTGGCCACCGGCACCCCGCTGCCCGCCACCCGGGCGCTGGCCGGCGAGCTGGGCCTCTCCCGGGGGACCGTCACCGCCGCTTACGAGCAGCTGGCCGCCGAGGGCTACCTGATCGCCCGGCACGGCTCCGGCACCCGGGTCGCCGACGTGGCCCGGCCGGAACGGCGGGCGGGCCGCGGCGAACCCGCCCGCCCCCGGCACGACCTGCGGCCCGGCACCCCCGACGTGGGCTCCTTCCCGGTCGCCGCCTGGCTGCGCGCCGCCCGCCGGGCGCTCGCCGACGCCCCGCCCGCGGCCTTCGGCTACGGCGACCCGCGCGGCCGCCCGGAGCTGCGCGCCGCGCTCGCCGACTACCTCGGCCGGGTCCGCGGGGCGGACGCGGCACCCGGCCGGATCCTGATCGCCTCCGGCTACGTCCAGGCGCTCGGCCTGCTGGCCCGGGTGCTGCCGCCGGGCGCCTTCGCGATGGAGGACCCGGGGCTGCCCTTCCACCGCGAGGCGGTCCGGCACGCGGGCCGCGAGATCGTCCCGCTGCCGGTGGACGCCTCGGGCGCCGACCCGTCCGCGCTGCCCACCACGGGCATCGCCGCCGCCGTGCTCACGCCCGCCCACCAGTACCCCACCGGCGTCACCCTGCACGCCGAACGCCGCCGCGCGCTGGTCGCCTGGGCCCGCGCGGCCGGCGCGGTGCTGCTCGAGGACGACTACGACGGCGAGTTCCGCTACGACCGCCAGCCCGTCGGCGCGCTCCAGGGCACCGCCCCCGACCAGGTGGTCTACGCCGGCACGGCCGCCAAGACCCTCGCCCCCGCCGTCCGGCTGGCCTGGCTGGTCCTGCCGAGCCGGCTGGTCGAGCCGATGATCCGGGCCAAGCGGTACGCCGACTTCCAGACCGAGGCCCTGGGCCAGCTCACCCTCGCCGAACTGCTCACCTCGCACGCCTACGACCGCCACGTCCGGACCAGCCGCGCCCGCTACCGCCGCCGCCGCGACCTGCTGCTCACGGCCCTCGCCGACCACCCCGTGGAGGGCATCGCGGCCGGCCAGCACGTGCTGCTCCCGCTGCCACCGGGCGCCCCGCCGGAGTCCGTCCTGCTGCAGCGCGCGGCCGCCCGCGGGCTGACCTTCGGCACCCTGACCGAGCACCGCCACCAGCCGGCGCCCGGCGATCCGCAGGGGCTGGTGCTCGGCTACGGCACCCCGCGGGACGCGGCGTTCCCGGGGGCGGTGGCGGCACTGCGGGAGCTGCTGGGGGCGGAACTGCCCCCGGTGCCACGCCTCGATCGCTAGGGTTGACCTCATGACCGCACTGCCCGACTGGATGCGCCCGCCCCGCATCGAAGGCTGGTTCGCGGAGGACCTGGACCGCCTCCCCGAGGCACCGCGCCACACCGAGCTCATCGACGGAGCCCTCGTCTTCATGATGTCGCCCCAGCGGTCCTGGCACGGCCGCCTCGTCACCGCCCTGACCACCGAACTCATGGCGCAGGTGCCCGCCGACCTGGAGGTCGAACGCGAGATGACGATCCGCCTCGACGCCCGCAACCGCCCCGAGCCGGACCTCCTGGTGACCACCGCCCCGTACGACGACGACCGCACCTGGTTCGCACCGGCCGACGTCCTGCTCGTCGTCGAGGTCGTCTCCCCGGAGTCGGCCCACCGCGACCGCACGGTGAAGCTGCGCAAGTACGCGGAGGCCGGCATCCCGCACTACTGGTGCATCGAGGACGAGGACGGGGCGCCCGCCGTCCACGTCTACGAGCTGGACCGCCCCACCGGCGCCTACGCCCCCGCCGGCATCTTCCGCGGCAGTCTGCGCCGCCCGGTGCCCTTCGACATCAGCCTCGACCTCGACAGCCTCACCCCGCGCCGGAACGGCTGAGGAGGGCCAGGAAGACCGCTATCCAGCCCCTGCGGCCACACCGGTCATCAGTAGTGGTAGCGGGCCGCCAGGATGATGATCTCCTGATCCGTGACCAGGTAGACGAGACGATGCTCGTCGTCGATCCTCCGCGACCAAGCCCCGGGCAGGTGGTACTTCAGCGGCTCGGGTTTGCCGATCCCGGTGAACGGGTCGTGGAGGACCTCCTCGAGGAGCTTGTTGATCCGAGCGAGCATCCTGCGATCGCTCTTGAGCCAGGACGTGTAGCCCCCCAGCCCTGCTCTTCGAAGACCAGCCTCACTCGGCACCCGGCCGGCATCAGACGCAGGGCGGCGTAGTCCTCGGCAGAGACGAGCACGGCATTTCCGTGCCTGGAGACGATCTCGATGGCGGGTTTGAAGCGGAACCTTCAGTGCGGGGCTGTGCGACCGCAGTCATGCCTCCATGACGCGGAGCGTTGTGTACACATGGAACACTCGGTACGCTTGAGTGCATGACGCAGCCACTGCCCATCGAGTCCATCCGGGATGTGCGCGCGCACCTGGCCGAGGTCGTGGAGCGAGCCGATCGGGACGATGTGCCCACGGTGATCACACGCCGAGGCAAGGAGGTCGCCGCCGTCGTCTCCATCGAGGTACTGCGCAAGTACCAGGAATGGGAAGAGCGCGAGATCAACCGGATCATCGATGAACGAATGGCGAACCCGGCCCCCGGTATCCCGATCGAGGACATCATGAGGGAGACCCTGGCCCGCAGTGAGTGAGTACCGAACGGTATTCCGACCTGAGGCCCAGGCGGAGCTTCGGAGGATTCCCCGCGACATTGCGCTGCGCATCCTGGCCAAGCTGACCGAGTTGGAGAGCGATCCCCTCGGCCTCAACACCACCGCGCTCGTGTCGCAGCCCGAACGCCGGCGCCTGCGAGTCGGCGACTACCGGGTCGTCTACACGATCGACAACGGGGAACTGGTGGTGTGGGTCGTGCACGTCGGGCATCGCTCCACCGTTTACAGCGCCTGATACCGCCTGATCCAGCGTCAGGACATCCAGCACCCGTCCAGCACCGTGATGACGAAGGGGTCGACTCCCATAGGAGCCAACCCCTTCCGACCTGCATGCTTGACGAATCACCTAGCGCGCAGTAAAGCGATGATCACACGTTGAAGCGGAACTCCACCACGTCCCCGTCCTGCATCACGTACTCCTTGCCCTCGATGCGGGACTTGCCCTTGGCGCGGGCCTCGGGGATGGAGCCGCAGTCGACCAGGTCGTCGAAGGAGACGATCTCGGCCTTGATGAAGCCGCGCTGGAAGTCGGTGTGGATGACGCCCGCGGCCTCCGGGGCGGTGGCGCCCTTCTTGATGGTCCAGGCGCGGACCTCCTTGGGGCCGGCCGTGAGGTAGGTCTGCAGGCCCAGGGTGGCGAAGCCGACGCGGCCGAGGGTGGCCATGCCGGGCTCCTCCTGGCCCATGGACTGGAGCAGCTCCAGGGCCTCGTCATCGTCCATGCCGATCAGCTCGGACTCGATCTTGGCGTTGAGGAAGATCGCCTCGGCGGGGGCGACCAGGGCGCGCAGCTCGTCCTTGAAGTCCTCGTTCACCAGCTCGTCCTCGTCCACGTTGAAGACGTAGAGGAAGGGCTTGGTGGTGAGCAGGTGCAGCTCGCGGATCGGGGTCGCGTCGAAGCCGGTCTCGAAGAGGGTCTTGCCGGACTCCAGCACCTTCTGGGCGGCCTCGGCGGCGGCCAGGGTGGCGGCGGTGTCCTTCTTGAGCCGGGCCTCCTTCTGCAGCCGGGGCAGCACCTTCTCGATGGACTGCAGGTCGGCCAGGATCAGCTCGGTGTTGATGGTCTCGATGTCGTCCTTGGGCGAGACCTTGCCGTCCACGTGCACCACGTCCGGGTCCTGGAAGGCCCGGATCACCTGGCAGATCGCGTCCGACTCGCGGATGTTGGCGAGGAACTTGTTGCCCAGGCCCTCGCCCTCGGAGGCGCCGCGGACGATGCCCGCGATGTCCACGAAGTCGACGGTGGCCGGCAGGATGCGCTCCGAACGGAAGATCTTGGCGAGCACGGCCAGCCGCGGGTCCGGGACGCCGACCACGCCGACGTTGGGCTCGATGGTGGCGAACGGGTAGTTGGCCGCCAGGACGTCGTTCTTGGTCAGGGCGTTGAACAGGGTCGACTTCCCGACGTTGGGCAGACCGACGATTCCGATCGTGAGCGACATGAAGCGAGATCCCGTGGGCTTGGAGGTCGTGGAACGGCACCGTACGGGCCGACTGCCAAGTCTACGGGCCCGCCCGGAACACTCGGAGCCGGAGCCGCGGGCACCCCCGCCGGCAGGCCGGTGGGCAGGACACGGACGAAACTTGACGATTCATTACCCATGGTGATGTTAATCGGACCGTACGTTGGGCGTGTGGAGCAGAGCATCCGTACCCAGCCCCCCGGGCCACGCCCCCGCCGGCCGGCCGCCGCCGACGGCGCGCGCGAGGCCTCCGTACCGGGCCCGGCCGCGCCCCGCGACGCCGTCACCGCCCGGCCCACCCGACTGCGCCCGGCCGGCGGCGGCCCGGTCGTGCTGGCCCGACTGCGCCGCCGGGTGCAGGCCGGCGGCCGGCGGACCGGGCCGCCGACCCGGCTGACCGGGATCGGCACCGGCCTGTTCGCCGTGGTCGCCACCCTGGCCATCGGCTTCCTGGACCAGCTGCTCTTCGGCGGCCTCGGGGTGCTGTTCGGCCTGGGCTTCGTCTTCGTCTGCTTCCAGGCGGCGGTCCGGGTCCGGCTGGCCGATCTGCCGGCCGCGCCGATCAGCGGGCCGATCGCCTTCGCGGTGGCGATCGGCCTGCTCGCCCCGGTACAGGTGCCCGGGGTGATCGGGCAGGTGCTGGCGCTCTGCAGCGGCCTGGCGAGCCGGGCCGGCTGGCTGTTCGGCGGCACCGGGCTGGCCGTGCTGATCGTGCTGGCCCGGTTCGTCGCCCAGCGCCGGATCCGCCGCACCCGGGGCTGACCCCGGCGCGGCGGCCGGTCGCGGTCAGTCCGCGGCCGCCGCCATCGCGGCGCCGACGATCCCGGCGTCGTTGCGCAGCTCGGCCGGCACCACCCGGGCGGCCCGCTCCTTGAGCAGCGGCAGGAACTTGTCGTGCTTGCGGCTGACCCCGCCGCCGATGATGATCAGCTGCGGCCAGAAGAGCCGCTCCACCAGGTCCAGGTACTCGTCGACCCGGACCGCCCAGTCCGCCCAGCTCAGCTGGTGCCGGTCGCGGGCCGCCGAGGAGGCCCGGTGCTCGGCGTCCTTGCCGCGCAGCTCCAGGTGGCCCAGCTCGGTGTTGGGCACCAGCACGCCGTCGGCGAAGAGCGCGCTGCCGATCCCGGTGCCGAAGGTGAGCACCAGCACCGTGCCGCGCTGGCCCCGCCCGGCGCCGTGGGTGAGCTCGGCCAGCCCGGCCGCGTCGGCGTCGTTGAGCACCACCACCGGAGAGTCCAGCGCCTCCCGGAAGAGCCCGGCGGCGTCCAGCTCCAGCCAGCCCTGGTCCACGTTGGCGGCGGTCCTGGTGTGCCCGTCCACCACCACTCCGGGGAAGGTCAGCCCGACCGGCCCCCGGTGTCCGAAGTGCTCGACCACCTCGCGCACGGCCGCGGCCACCGCGGCCGGCTCGGCCGGGTGCGGGGTGAGCACCTTGTGTCGGGGCTGCGCCAGCGCGCCGGCGAGCACGTCCACCGGTGCGCCCTTGATGCCCGATCCGCCGATGTCCACGCCGAAGACCGAAGGTGCTGCGCCCTGGGGTGTGGTCACGTTCGCTACTCCTCGTCGATCGCTCGAGTCCCGGCTCCTCACGGTAGGTGAGGAGCCGGGCGGAAGCAGCTCAAGCGCGTCAGCGCGTCAGAACCGGTGCGTCAGTCGGCGAGCTTGCCGGCGGCCTCGGCACGCAGATCGCGGCGCAGCTCCTTGGGCAGCGAGAAGGTCAGCGTCTCCTCGGCGGTGCGCACCGTCTCCACCGCGCCGAAGTCGCGCTCGGCCAGCCACTCCAGCACGCCCTGGACCAGGATCTCCGGCACCGAGGCGCCGGAGGTCAGGCCGACCGTGGCGACGCCGTCCAGCCAGGCCTCGTCCAGCTCCTCGGCGAAGTCCACCAGGTGGGCGGCCTTGGCGCCGTGCTCCAGGCCGACCTCGACCAGCCGGACCGAGTTGGAGGAGTTCTTGGAGCCGACCACGATCAGCAGGTCGGTCTCCGGGGCGATCTGCTTGACCACCACCTGGCGGTTCTGGGTGGCGTAGCAGATGTCGTCGCTGGGCGGCGAGACCAGCAGCGGGAAGCGCTGCTTCAGCTCGCCGACGGTGGCCATGGTCTCGTCCACCGAGAGGGTGGTCTGGGAGAGCCAGACGACCTTGGACTCGTCGCGCACCTTGACGTTGGCCACGTCCTCGGCGCCGTCCACCAGGTGGATCCGGTCCGGGGCCTCGCCCATGGTGCCGACCACCTCCTCGTGGCCCTCGTGGCCGACCAGCAGGATGTCGTAGTCCTCGTCGGCGAACCGGACCGCCTCCTTGTGCACCTTGGTGACCAGGGGGCAGGTGGCGTCGATGGTGGCGAGCTTGCCCGCCTTCGCCTCGTCGTGCACCGAGGGGGCCACGCCGTGCGCCGAGAAGACCACGATCGAGCCCTCGGGCACCTCCTCCGTCTCGTCGACGAAGATCGCGCCCTGCTTCTCCAGGGTCTGCACGACGAACTTGTTGTGGACGATCTGCTTGCGGACGTAGATCGGCGCCCCGTACTGCTCCAGGGCCTTCTCCACGGCGATGACGGCACGGTCCACGCCCGCGCAGTAGCCCCGGGGGGCGGCGAGCAGGACGCGGCGCTGAGCGGTGGTCGACATGGCTCCTATGCTACGGGTGCCATAGCGGCCCGGTGAGCCGCGCCGGGAACCGGCGGCCTGCCGCGCTGACGGGGCATCAGGTGGTGCAATCGGATCCGTGACCGTGCGAACCGCCTCCGGCGCCCCCCTGCGCCGCAGCCTGGGCCTGCGCGACCTGGTGGTCTACGGCCTGCTGTTCATCGCGCCGATGGCCCCGGTCGGAATCTTCGGGGTGCTGGACGCCAAGAGTCACGGCGCGGTGGCCGCGGTCTACCTGGCCGCCACCGCGGCGATGGGCCTGACCGCCTTCTCCTATGCCCAGATGGTGCGCGCGGTGCCGCAGACCGGCTCGGTCTTCGCCTACGCACGGGCCGGGCTGGGCGAGGCGGCCGGGTTCACGGCCGGGTGGATGGCGATGCTCGACTACCTGCTGATCCCGGCGGTGGCCTACCTCTTCTCCGGGATCGCGCTGCACGCGCTGGTCCCGGGAGTGTCGCGGTGGGCCTGGACGGTGCTGGCGGTGCTGCTCACCACCGCGCTCAACCTGGCCGGGGTGCGCACCGCGGCGGTGGTCGGGTTCGCGGTGCTGGCGATGGAGCTGGCGGTGCTGGCGGTCTTCGTGGCGGCCGCGGTGGTGCAGCTGGCCCGGCACGGGGCGGTCCGGCCGGCCCTCTCACCGCTGACCGGGATCGGCGCCGGTGGACACGGAGGGAGTTCCATCGGCGCGGTGCTCGGGGCGGTGAGCGTGGCGGTGCTCTCCTACCTCGGCTTCGACGCCATCGCCTCCTTCGTCGAGGAGGCGGTCGGCGCCTCGGCGGCGGTGGCCCGGGCGCTGGCGATCTGCCTGGTGCTCGCGGGAGTGCTCTTCGTCGCACAGACGTACCTGGCGGCGCTCCTGGAACCGCTCACGCCCGCCGAACTCGCCGCGCGCCCCGAGGCGCAGGGCTCGGCCTTCTACGACACGGTGGAGGGCTCGGTCGGGCACTGGCTGCACACCCTGGTCGCCGCCTCCAAGGCGATCGGGGCGGCCTTCGCCGCGCTGGCCGGGCAGGCGGCGGCCGGGCGGCTGCTCTTCGCGATGGGCCGGCAGGGGCGGCTGCCGCGCCAGCTCGCCCTGGTGGACCCGGACTCGGGCGTGCCCCGCCGGGCGCTGCTGCTGGCGGCCCTGGTCACGCTGGGCGCGGCCGGCTGGGCGGCCGCGCGCAGCAACGGGCTGGACCAGCTGACCTCGGTGGTGGACATCGGCGCGCTGACCGCCTTCGTGCTGCTGCACGCCTCGGTGATCGGCTGGTACGCGGTGCGCAACCGCTCCCGGGACCGGCTGCGCCACGTACTGCTGCCGGTGGTGGGGATCGCGGTGCTGGTGGCGGTGATCTGGCGGGCGAGCCACGCGGCGCAGCTGGCGGGGGCGCTCTGGCTGCTGGTCGGGCTGGCGGTGCTTTGGCTGCAGGGCGCGGGGCCGGTGGCGCCCGGACGGCCGGGGGGCGCTGTCCGGCGTCGGCGCTAGCCTCGTACGCATGGCCAACCCCAGCTCACCCGAAGCCCCGATTCCGGTCGGCAAGGTCTCCCAGCTGATCGGCGGCTGGATCGACCGGCTCGGCGCGGTCTGGGTGGAGGGCCAGATCACCCAGCTCAGCCGCCGCCCGGGGATGCAGTTCCTGACCCTGCGCGACCCGGAGCAGGACGTCTCCCTGGTCGTCACCTGCTTCCGCTCGGTGATCGAGCCGCTGGCCGACACCCTGCACGAGGGCTCCCGGGTGATCGTGCACGCGAAGCCGGAGTGGTACGCGGGCCGCGGCACCCTCTCGCTGCGGGCCGCCGAGATCCGGCTGGTCGGGCTGGGCGAGCTGCTGGCCCGGCTGGAGCAGCTGAAGCGCCGGCTGGCCGCCGAGGGCCTGTTCGACGCCGAGCGCAAGCGCCCGCTGCCGTTCCTGCCGCAGTGCGTGGGCCTGGTCACCGGCCGGGCCTCGGCGGCCGAGCGGGACGTGCTGGAGGTGGCCCGGCGGCGCTGGCCGGCGGTCCGCTTCGAGGTGCGCAACGTGCCGGTGCAGGGCCCGCAGGCGGCCGCCCAGGTGGCCCGGGCGGTGCGCGAGCTGGACGGGCACCCCGAGGTGGACGTGATCGTGGTGACCCGCGGCGGCGGCAGCGTGGAGGACCTGCTGCCGTTCTCCGACGAGCAGCTCTGCCGCACCGTCGCCGAGCTGCGCACCCCGGTGGTCAGCGCGATCGGCCACGAGCCGGACCAGCCGCTGCTGGACTTCGTCGCCGACCTGCGGGCGGCCACCCCGACCGACGCCGCCAAGCGGGTGGTGCCGGACGTGGGCGAGGAGCAGGCCCGGGTCCGGCAGCTGCGCGACCGGGCCCGGCGCACCGTCACCGACCTGGTGCGGCGGGAGCTGTCCGGCCTGGCCGGGGTGCGCAGCCGACCGGTGCTGGCCGCCCCGCACCGGCTGCTGGACGAGCGCTCGGCGGAGCTGACGGCGCTGGCGGAGCGGGCCCGGCGGACCCTGGGGCACCGGCTGGACCGGGCCGAGTCCGACCTGGGCCACCTGGCCGAGCGGGTGCTGGCGCTCTCCCCCGCCGCCACCCTGGAGCGCGGCTACGCGGTGCTGCAGCGGGCCGACGGGCACGTGCTGACGGACCCTTCGGTGCTGGCCCCGGGCGAGGCGCTGCACGCCCGGGTGGCGGGCGGCGGCTTCGAGGTGACGGTGGCGCGGCTGCCCGAGCAGGGCTGAGGGCGGGTCAGCTCCCGCTTCCGCCGCGCTTGCGGGAGAGCGGCACCGAGTGCTCGGTGAAGCCCAGGCTCCGGTAGAGCGCCTGCCCGTCGGCCGTGGCGTGCAGGTCCACCCGGGAGGCCCCGCGCTCGTCGAACCAGGCCAGCAGCGCCTCGGTGCAGGCCCTGGCGTAGCCGCGCCGGCGGGAGGCCGGGTCGGTGCAGATGTTGAAGACGAAGCCGAACAGCCCCTCCGGGTGCCCGGGGGCGGGCAGCCGCTGCTCCAGGGTGCCGACCGCGCAGGCGGCCAGCCGGCCGGGCGCGGCCGGGTCGTCCACCACGAAGACGCCCATGGTGGTCTCCGGCCCGCCCAGCCGCTCGCGCAGCACCCGCTCGGCCGTCCGCTCCCAGGGCCCGGGCCGGGCCTCCCCCTGCATCGCCTCGAACATCAGCAGCCGCAGCCTGACCAGCTCGGGCGCGTCCTGCGCGGTCCCCTGTCGCACGATGATCATGGACCGCACCCTAGGGCCGGCCGGCCCCGGCCGCACCGGGTTTGTCGGGTCCACCCCCTACCCTGGCCCCATGGCTGACGAGGACGCGAAGACCACCGCAGGGACCAGCGCGGAGCTGGGCTACGAGGAGGCCCGCGACGCCCTGCTGGACGTGGTGCGGCGGCTGGAGGCGGGCGGCACCGGGCTGGAGGAGTCGCTGGCACTCTGGGAGCGCGGCGAGGAGCTTGCCAAGGTCTGCCAGCGCTGGCTGGACGGCGCCCGGGCCCGGCTGGACGCCGCACTGGCCGCCGAGGAGGCCCCGGCCGGTGCCGCCGAGGGCGAGTAGGCGCTCGAAGTGTGGCGCACGCCACACCGCCTCCCGGGAATCGTTGAAAATTCACCCACGTTCGATCCCGGTGGACGCGGCAGCCGCGCCCGCACCGAGCCCGAACCCCGGAGGCACCGCAGCATGAGCACCAACGAGACCCTCGCCCTCGACGCCGCCGCCCAGGACCTGCTCTTCCGCGAGGCCCACACGGTCAGCGCGTTCACCGACGAGCCGGTCTCCGACGAGCAGATCCAGGCGATCTACGACCTGGTCAAGTACGCCCCGACCGCGTTCAACCAGCAGCCGCTGCGCGTCGTCCTGGTCCGCACCCCCGAGGCCCGCGAGCTCCTGGTCGGCCACCTGATGGACGGCAACAAGGCCAAGACCTCGGCCGCCCCGCTGACCGCCATCCTGGTCGCCGACAACGAGTTCCACGAGGAGCTGCCGACCCAGTTCCCGGCCTTCCCGGGCGCCAAGGACGCGTTCTTCAGCGAGCGCTCGGTGCGCGAGGGCTCGGCCCGCCTGAACGGCGCCCTGCAGGCCGCCTACTTCCTGGTCGGCGTGCGCGCCGCGGGCCTGGCCGCCGGCCCGATGACCGGCTTCGACGCCGAGGGCATCAACAAGGAGTTCTTCCCCGAGGGCGACCACTCGGTGCTGCTCGTGGTGAACATCGGCAAGCCGGCCGCCGAGGACGCGTGGTTCCCGCGCGGCCCGCGCCTGGCCTACGACGAGGTCGTCACCACCGTCTGACCGCCTGTCGCGCGAAACGGCCGAGGGCCCGCCTCCGTGGGGGAGGCGGGCCCTCGGCCTTGTCCGGGCGGGCGGCGGTCAGGGCTGCAGGGCAGCGGCCAGCTGGTCCAGCTCGTCGTAGGAGGCGCTGCCGGCCACCACGGTGGTCGCCTTGCCGCTGGTCTCGGCCACCGAGCGGTAGTGGTCGCCCTGGTAGCGGGCCCACGGCTGCCCGCCGATGGTGGACCTGCCGTCCGGGGCGTAGCCGGAGACCACCTGCTTGAGCAGGTCGGTCTGCGAGGCGTCGCTCTGCTCCACCGAGGCGTACTTGCCGTCGGGGGTGACGAAGCCCAGGTGCCAGCCGGCGTGGCCGTCGGCGTCGGTCTGGTAGCTCACCGAGGTGGCCCGCCACTTGTCGGAGAGCCCCTGCGGCGCCAGCAGCGGGTAGGGGGCGGCGCGCTTCGCCGAGGCGAAGGCGGCGGAGTAGTCGACCACCTTGACCGGGTCGCCCTTGCTGCTGTGCGGGATCGTCACGTACGCCACCACGGCCACGCCCATGACGGCGAGCATGGACAGCACCATGTCCCGCACCGTCTGGCGCCCTCTCGAACCACTGTTGCCTGCCACCCCGCCATGGTGACCCATCGGGCCGCCCGCCCCGCGCACCGGGGTGCCGTTCCCGGCGTTCCCGGCCGAAAAGCACCCGTACCAGTGCGGAACCGCAGGTCGGCGGGACCCGCGCCACAGACACCCGTCGGGGGCCCGGATACGATCGGGGGACCCTCACTTGCAGCGATCGACCCTCCGTGGTCGTCCGCTGACTGGCCGTCGCGTACAGAGAGGTAACGACGATGACCACGCAGCACCCCTCCCACCTGCCCCGTTCGCTGGAGGTGGCCCCGGAGGCACCCGACCGCAACCTGGCCCTGGAGCTCGTCCGGGTCACCGAGGCGGCCGCGCTGGCCGCCGGCCGCTGGGTCGGCCGGGGCGACAAGAACGGCGCCGACGGCGCCGCCGTCCGGGCCATGCGCACCCTGGTCTCCACCGTCTCGATGAACGGCGTCGTCGTCATCGGCGAAGGGGAGAAGGACGAAGCCCCGATGCTCTACAACGGCGAGCGGGTCGGCGACGGCACCGGCGCCGAGTGCGACGTCGCCGTGGACCCGGTGGACGGCACCACGCTGACCGCCAAGGGCATGAACAACGCCGTCGCCGTGCTCGCGGTGGCCGACCGCGGCACCATGTTCGACCCGAGCGCGGTCTTCTACATGGACAAGCTGGTCGCCGGCCCCGAGGCCGCCGAGTTCGTGGACATCACCGCCCCGCCGGCCGTCAACATCCGCCGGGTCGCCAAGGCCAAGGGCATCGCGGTCGAGGACGTCACCGTGGTGGTGCTCGACCGCCCCCGGCACGAGCGGCTGGCCGTGCAGATCCGCGAGGCGGGCGCCCGGATCAAGTTCATCTCCGACGGCGACGTCGCGGGCGCCATCATGGCGGCCCGCGAGGGCACCGGCGTGGACCTGCTGATGGGCATCGGCGGCACCCCGGAAGGCATCATCGCGGCCTGCGCGATGAAGTGCATGGGCGGCGTCATCCAGGGCCGGCTCTGGCCCAAGGACGAGGCCGAGCGGCAGAAGGCGCTGGACGCGGGCCACGACCTGGACCGGGTGCTCAGCACCGACGACCTGGTCAGCGGCGAGAACGTGTTCTTCGTGGCCACCGGCATCACCGACGGCGAGCTGCTGCGCGGCGTGCACTACCGCCAGGAGACCGCCACCACCAGCTCGCTGGTGATGCGTTCCAAGAGCGGCACGATCCGTCAGATCGACTCCACCCACAAGCTGTCCAAGCTGCGGGCCTACAGCGCGATCGACTTCGACCGCGCCAACTGACCGGCGCGGTGGCCGGCCGCCGCCCCCGCTGCGGCGGCCGGCCCGCCACGCCGGCCGTCGGGTCTCATCCGGCTATCCGGTTGCGGCCGCGGCGGGCCGGCACCAGCTGCGCCGTCTCGGCGCGCAGCTCGGCCGCCCGCCGGCGCCGGCGGGCCAGCACCACCCGGCGCTCCGCCGCGGTGAGGCCGCCCCAGACGCCGTAAGGCTCCGGCTGGGCCAGCGCGTGCTCCCGGCAGGAGAGCAGCACCGGGCAGCCGGCGCAGACCTGCTTGGCGTGCTCCTCGCGGGCCAGCCGGGCCGCCGTCGGCTCCTTGGAGGGGGCGAAGAACAGCCCGGCCTCGTCCCGCCGGCAGGCCGCCGCGGTGTGCCAGGGGTTCTCCTCCAGCGGATCGAGCCGCAGCGCAGCTGACCCGTCGGTGGGCGCCGGCCGCAGGTCGCGCCGGCCGGCGGCGCGCCCGGCAGCAGGGGTGCGAGGGCGCACGGCAGCGGTGGTGCTGGGCTCGATCGGGTGCAGCACGGCGACTCCTGGGACTGCTCGGGGGTTGGCCCTCGCCACCCGCCGGCCGCCGCCCCGCAGGGCGCTCCGCGTGCTCCGCGGCGGTCGTTTCTGACCGCAGCCGTTCAAGTGACGACGTGCCCCAGGAATTACCCAGCGGATTCCGGGTTCATGCACACCGTGGTCGTCTGGCGACAGCCTGCACTCGGACCAACCATCGGTGCGGGTGCGGCAGTTGATGCAGCGTCCAATCCGGTGTCGGCGCAGGTCAGCGGCGTCCGAACCGGTTCAGCGGCGCAGCTGGTGGCGCGTCCACTCCTTGAGCTTCTTCCCCTTGCGCGCCTTGGCGTCCGCACCGCCGAAGATCGCCGAGCCCTTCACCCGCACCACCGGCGCGTGCGGGTCGGGGGCGGTCTGCTCGCGCACGTCGAAGCCGCCGAAGATCCCGAAGCCGGTGCCGACCAGGGTGACGTTCTCCGGCACCCGGACCGAGACCCCGCCGAAGAAGGCGTTGACCGTGATCTCCACCTCGGGCGACTCGAAGACCGCGTCGGTCAGGTCGATCTCGATCCCGCCGAAGATCGCGGTGGCCCGGATCACCGAGCCCACCCGCCAGCGGCCCTTGCGGGTGGCCCCGCCGAAGACGGCGACCATGTCGGTCGGCTCGTTCCGGGCCGGCGGCAGCGGCACCGGCGCCGGGCGCGGAGCGGGCGCCACGACCGCCTCGCCGGCCGCCACCGGGTGGCTGGGCAGGTCGCGGGTGAGCGGGACCAACTCCCCCAGGGTCTTGGCGCCGTAGGCGGCCTCGATCCGCTCCGCGTGCTCCTCCACGGTCAGCCGGCCCTCGGCGTAGGCGTCGCGGAGCAGTTCGGCGATCCGCTCGCGGTCCGCGTCCGAGGCCCGCAGCTCGGCCTCGGCCACCCGGGTGACCGGCACCGGCGGTTGCTCCGGCTTCGCCAGCTGCACGGGGCGGTCGGACGGCGGCTGCGGCTGCTCCGGCTGCTGCGGAGAGGAAGTGTCCACGGTCACAGCCTAGGGGGTGTGCCCACGGGACCGGGAGGCAAGTCCTACGCTGGAGGGCGCTTCGCCGACGCAGCACCACCACATCGTGAAGGACCTCAGATGGCACCCACGCCGGACTTCGCCTACTCCGACCTGCTCCCGCTCGGGGCCGACCCGACCCCGTACCGCAAGCTGACCTCGGAGGGCGTCAGCACCTTCGAGGCGGACGGCCGGACCTTCCTCAAGGTCGAGCCGGAGGCGCTGCGGCTGCTCACGGCCGAGGCGATGCACGACATCTCGCACTACCTGCGCCCCGCGCACCTGGCCCAGCTGCGGCGGATCCTGGACGACCCGGAGGCGAGCCCCAACGACCGCTTCGTCGCCCTGGACCTGCTGAAGAACGTCAACATCTCGGCCGGCGGCATCCTGCCGATGTGCCAGGACACCGGCACCGCGATCGTGATGGGCAAGCGCGGCCAGCACGTGCTGACCGCCGGCGGCGACGAGGCCGCGATCGCCCGCGGCGTCTTCGACGCCTACACCAAGCTCAACCTGCGGTACTCCCAGATGGCCCCGGTGACCATGTGGGACGAGAAGAACACCGGCTCCAACCTGCCGGCCCAGATCGAGCTCTACGCCACCGACGGGGACGCCTACAAGTTCCTCTTCATGGCCAAGGGCGGCGGCAGCGCCAACAAGTCGTACCTGTACCAGGAGACCAAGGCGATCCTCAACGAGTCGTCGATGCTCTCCTTCCTGGAGCAGAAGATCCGCTCGCTGGGCACCGCCGCCTGCCCGCCGTACCACCTGGCGATCGTGGTCGGCGGCACCAGCGCCGAGTTCGCGCTGAAGACCGCCAAGTACGCCTCCGCGCACTACCTGGACAACCTGCCTACCGGCGGCGACGCCAGGACCGGCCACGGCTTCCGCGACCTGGAGCTCGAGCAGAAGGTCTTCGAGCTGACCCAGAAGATCGGCATCGGCGCCCAGTTCGGCGGCAAGTACTTCTGCCACGACGTCCGGGTGATCCGTCTGCCGCGGCACGGCGCCTCCCTGCCGGTCGCGATGGCCGTCTCCTGCTCGGCCGACCGCCAGGCGCTGGGCAAGATCACCGCCGAGGGCGTCTTCCTGGAGCAGTTGGAGACCGACCCGGCGAAGTACCTGCCGGAGACGACGGACGAGCACCTCGACGACTCCGTGGTGCGGGTCGACCTCAACCGCCCGATGGCCGAGGTGCGGGCCGAGCTGTCCAAGTACCCGGTGAAGACCCGCCTCTCGCTCACCGGCACCCTGGTGGTGGCCCGCGACATCGCGCACGCCAAGATCAAGGAGCGCCTGGACGCGGGCGAGGGCATGCCGCAGTACCTGAAGGACCACCCGGTCTACTACGCCGGTCCGGCCAAGACCCCCGAGGGCTACGCCTCCGGCTCCTTCGGCCCGACCACGGCCGGCCGGATGGACTCCTACGTCGACCAGTTCCAGGCGGCCGGCGGCTCCATGGTGATGCTCGCCAAGGGCAACCGCTCCAAGCAGGTCACCCAGGCCTGCGCCACCCACGGCGGCTTCTACCTCGGCTCGATCGGCGGCCCCGCGGCCCGGCTGGCCCAGGACTGCATCAAGAAGGTCGAGGTGCTGGAGTACCCGGAGCTCGGCATGGAGGCGGTCTGGCGGATCGAGGTGGAGGACTTCCCGGCGTTCATCGTGGTGGACGACAAGGGGAACGACTTCTTCGCCGAGGTCACCGACGGCCCGCTGATCACGGCGATCCGGGTCCGCTCGGCGCAGTAGCCGCCGGCTGGGGCGGCAGCCAGGACGCGGTGACCTCGCCGGCCCCCGTCCCCTTGTTCGAGGGGTCGGCGGTGTCGGTGACGGTCACCGTGACCGGGTAGTCGCCCTCCGCGCGGTAGCGGTGGCTGCCGCTGACGGCGAACGGGCCGCTCCCGCTCACCCGGCCCTCGGCCGCCGGTGTGCCGTCGCCCCAGTCGATGGTGGCGGTGTACCGGTCGGCGGTCACGGTCGGGTCGGGCACGGTGAAGGTCGCCACCGGCCGGCGCACCGCCAGCAGCGGAAGGACCCTCAGCTCACGTCCCGTCACCGTGATCGGCGGCGCGGTCCACTCGACCGTGGCGTCGGTCAGGTGCTCGATGCCCAAGGGGTCGGTCCAGCTGGTCCGCACGGTGTCGGCGCCCAGGGCCGTGCTCCGGTAGCCGAAGGCCGCCGTGCCGTCCGGCTGCAGTGCCGCGTTCCCGCCGCGGCCGGCGTTCGGACCGGTGAGCACGTTGAACGCGACGGTGCCGCCGCCGGTGTAGCGGGTGCCGGTGGCCGCGTTGCCGACGGTCGCGGTGATGGTGGCCGTCCGGCCCGTCTGCACGTGCTGGTCCCCAGGGGCCAGCACCAGCACGAAGGGCGTCTGCCAGTCGACGGTGACGGCGGCCTGGTCCGTGACGCACGCCGAGTCCTCGACCTCGGCGGTCACACTGTCGCGGGTCAGCGCGAAGCTCGTGTACTGGAAGTCGGCATGCCCGGCTCCGGGGCCGTCGGCTGTGACGGGCACCGACCCGCTCGCCGCCCCCTTGAACTCCACCGTCCCGGGCAGCACCCCGCCGTCCGGCACGGTCACGGTCGCCCGCAGGGTCGCCGGGTAGCCGGCGTAGGCCGGACCCACGAGCGCGAGCGCGACGGTGGCGGCGGGCAGCCAGGTCACCGTCACCGGAGCCGCCCGGTCCTCCCCCACGCTCGCCTGCACCTGCTCGGTGACCCCGCGGTCCTGGGAGAGCTCGAGGTCGGCGTCCCCGGCGGCATCCGTCCAGCTCGACGCCACCTGTCCCTGGCCCACCACCGTCCAGTCCACCTTCACCTGCGCCGCCGGCTGCCCACCGGCCGCCACATGCGCGTGGAAGGTCGCCCACCGCCCGGCGATCACCGTCTGCGCGGCGGGCGTGGTGGCCACGGTGTACTGCTGCGGCGCGGCGGGGACCACCAGGAGCACCGCCGCGACGGCCGCGCCCTTCATGCCTGCCCGGTCTCGAACCGGGTCACCTTCCCGCCGTCCACCTGGAACCGCCAGGCGGTCCGCATCTCCCCCCACACCTCGTTCCGGAAGTTCGCCACCAGCGCCCGCCCGCCGTCCCCCTCCGACTGCACCTCCATGTGCCCGCGCGCCGCGAAGATCTCCCGCTCCACCCAGTCGTCCAGGTCCCGGTCCGACCCGTCGTCCGCCATCGTCGCCCCGGGCGCGAGCAGCGAGTCGAACGCCTCCCGGTCATTGGCGTTGATGGCGGCGACGACGGCCCGCACGGTCGGATCGGTCAGCTTGGCGACGGAGATGGTCATACGAGTGCTCCTCAGGTAGGCCCCCTGCCATGACACCGCGTCACGACTCGGGGGGCGAGGATCACCGCGCTTGCCAGGCTGCGATCAACTCCTCCGGCCCAACCCGGCGGACTTCCTGCGCCGTGCAGCCGCTCCGGGTCACGGCGATCAGCGGAGTGTCGGACTCCGCCCCGGGCAGGCGGGACCGGTGCACCATCAGCTCTGCGAGGTCATGGGAGTCGAAGGGCCGCCGTTCCAGCCACTTGATCGAGCCGACGGCCGTGACCCGCCCCGCGACCGGCGCACGGTCAGCCGCCACCAGGTCGATCTCCACGTCATTGGTCCGCGTCCAGTAGCCCCCCACGGCACCCGTCCCTTCCGGCAGGACGTCGGGCCCCAACCGGAGCAGCGCCTCGCGCACCACGGGTTCGATCGCCCGCCCGCGCCATGCCGTCCAATCGCGCTCGATCCGGTCCAGTACCAGGTCCCCGCGGCGCCGTTCGATCTCCGGGAGGTGGGGCCCGAGGAAGCGCAGCCAGAACCGCAGGTGCGGATCGGACACCTGGTAGCGCGATTCCCTGGCCGGTCGGGTCGACAGGGGGGCCGCCACCGACACGATCCGTTTGTCCGCGAGGATCTTGAGCGAACGGTTCAGCGACCCGGCCGCCAGCCCGCCTGCCGCGCGCCCGATCATGGAGAAGGTCCGCTCGCCCGAGCCCACGGCCGTGAGCACCTGCCGCGCCTGCACCTCGGCCGGGAACTCGGCCGCGAGCGAGCGCTCCGCGCTCACCAGCAGCGCGGACGTCGGGTCCCGCACGGCGTCTGCCAGGTACTCGTGCACGGTCGCCCCGGTCGGCCACTCCTCCAGGATCAGCGGCAGGCCCCCGCTCACCAGGTAGGCGTCGAACGCCTCGGCCGCCGGCAACCGCAGTATCCCGCCGACGGCTGCCGGGCTGAGCGGAGCGACCACCATCTCGGTGGCGCGCTGGTGGAACGGGCGTCCGTACTCGTTCAGCGCCTCCATCATCGCGAGGTCCGAGCCGATCCCGATCAGCAGCACCTCGCGCCTGGCGAACTCCCGGTCGAAGAGCTTCTGCAGGGTGCCCTCGAAGCCGGGGTCGTTGGCGATCAGGTAGGGCAGTTCGTCGATGACGACGACGGCGGGACCGTCGGCCGGGAGCGCGTTGGCGAGCAGGGTCAGCGCCGCATCCCAGCTGCGGGGCGCCTGCTGCTGGAAGATCGCGGCCCCGGGGAGCGTGGAGCCGGCCGCCGCCTCCGTGAACAGCCGCAGGTCCTCGTCGGCGCTGGGCTGTGCCGATGCCGTGAAGAACAGGTACGGCACCCTGGCCTGCTCGATGAACTCCTCGGCCAACCGGGACTTCCCGACCCGCCGGCGCCCCCGCATGAGCAGGGCCCGCCCGGGGCGGCCGGCCCGGCCGCCTTCCCGGACGCGCTGGAGGATGCGGGAGAGCTGCTGGAGCTCGTCGTCCCGGCCGAGGAAGTCGTCCATGGGAGAGCCTAAGGTCTCAGGGAGGATAGTTTCATCAGTGATAGTATCATTGATGAGAGTGACCTGGGTCGCTTCTTCTTGTGCACATCCTCGAATCCAGTCGGCACAGTAGGCGTGCGGGCTCGTCCGAGGCGTCCCGCCTAGACCGGTGGCAAATGCATTCCCGGAAGTGGAATGCCTTCGTCAATCCATGTCGTGAAAAGTCGGATTCAGGGCAAAGCACCGTGAATCGTCGGACCACTGACATGTAATTGGCAGGCCCCAAGAAACAACCGAGCCCCCCGGGGCCGCGCGCCGGGGGGCTCTGTGTTCACAGCGTCGTCGGACATCCGACTGACGGATTCAGGCCAACTTCGGGAGGCCTTCGGAGGGCGCGGACTGCTGGTTGACGATCGAGCCGTGCGGCGTGGTGCCGGTCGGGGCACCCGTGGTGTTCGGGGTGAGGGTCGGCTCGGCGACCGGGGCGTTCGGGTCGACAAGAAGGTCCGGGGTGGTCGCTCCCGGCTCTATGTGCTGGTCGGCGGCCTCTGCCCCGGCGTGGATCGCGTTCTCCAGAGCAGCGTTCGCCTCGGCGGTCTGCTCGGGGGACTCAACCGGAGTCTCGATGTCGGCCATTGCCGCACCACCTCTCAGGGGTGTCTGTTACTGAACCGCCCCGGTCGGTCTAGCCGCGGCGTGGGGACAGTATCGTAGGGGTCGTTAAATGTCTTATAAACGGCCCTCAGGGTGCACACGCTGCCCCTTTTGCCCTTCCTGACCTGGCATCACGGCCAGAGCATGGGGGCCAGCACTTCGAGGTTCGTAGTGACAGGCCTTCGGGGGACCCTCATGGAGCTTCAGGCAACGCCGCACAGTGCCGTGCTGCGCTTCCAGGTGCTCGGACCCGTCCAGGCATGGCGCGACGACCACGTCCTCGCGCTCGGTTCACCGCAGCAGCAGGCCGTCCTCAGCGCACTGCTGCTGCACCGCGGACGTCCCGTCACCACCCAGGAACTCGTGGACGGTCTATGGGGCGACCGCCCGCCTCCCCAAGCCGTGGCGGCGCTCCGGACGTACATCTCCCGGCTGCGGACCGTCATCGAGCCGGATCGGGAGACCCGTGCGCCGGCGCGACTCCTGGTGTCGGTGCGCGACGGGTACGCCCTGCACATCCCCGACAGTTCGCTCGACGCCTCGCGTTTCGACACTCTGCTCGCCGAAGCGGGCCAGAACCGTCAGGACGGCGATCTGGAGCAGTCGCACCAGTTGCTCAGCTCCGCCATCGGGCTGTGGAGCGGCCAGCCGCTCGCCGGACTTCCCGGTCCGTTCGCCGAGGCGCAGCGGCTCAGCCTGATCGAGCTCCAGATCGCGGCTCGCGAGGAGCGCTGCGCGGTGGCCCTGGAGATCGGGCTGCACGCCGAGATCGTCTCCGAGCTGAATCACCTGACCGCCGAGCACCCGCTGCGCGAACGCCTTCGCGAGCTGCTGATGTTGGCGCTCTACCGAAGCGGCCGCCAGGCCGAGGCGCTCAACGTCTACGCGGCGACGCGCAAGCTGCTGATCGAGGAACTCGGTGTGGAGCCCGGGGCCGGGCTGGCCGCAATGCACTCACGCATCCTGTCGGCGGACCCGGGTCTGATGACCTCCGTCGCTGAGCCCCGCGGTCAGTCCTCCGAAATCGTCACTCCCGCCCCTCCCGCCCAGCTGCCGGCCGACGTCTCCGACTTCAGCGGCCGCTCCGACCTGGTCACCGACCTGCGCGGGCTGCTCAGCAGCGCCTCCGGCCAGGCCGTCGTGGTCACCTCGCTGGCCGGCATCGGCGGCGTCGGCAAGACCACCCTCGCCGTCCACGTCGCGCACAGCGTGCGCTCCGAGTTCCCGGACGGCCAGCTCTACGTCGACCTCCGTGGCGTCAGCGCCACCCCCGCCGACCCGGCCGTCGTCCTGGGCGACTTCCTCTTCGCCCTCGGCACCACCGAGCCGCCGGAGTCCTTCGAGCAGCGCGCCGCGCTCTACCGTTCGACCCTGGCCGAGCGGCGCATGCTGATCCTGCTCGACAACGCGCACGACGTGCAGCAGGTCACGCCGCTGATCCCCGGTGTGGCGGGCTGCGCGGTGCTGGTCACCAGCCGCTCCCGGCTGGCCGGCATCCCCGGCGCGCACCTCTTCGACGTCGAGGAGCTGACGCCCACCGAGGCGCTGCAGCTCTTCGGCGCGATCGCCGGGCAGCACCGGATCGAGGCCGAGCCCGACGCCGCGATGGCCGTCGTCACCTCCTGCGGCTTCCTCCCGCTCGCCGTCCGGATCGCCGCCGCCCGGCTGGCCAGCCGTCCGCGCTGGACGGTCGCCGACCTGGCCCGCCGGTTAGCGGACCAGCGGCGCCGGCTGGACGAGCTGCAGCTGGGCAACCTCGCGGTGGAGACCACCCTGGGCCTCGGATACGGGCAGTTGAGCCCCGCCGAGGCCCGGGCCTTCCGCCTGCTCGCGCTGGTGGACTGCCCCGACCTGCCGCTCTCTGCCGTAGCCGCGCTGCTCGGCACCTCCGAGGACGAGGCCGAGGACATCGCCGAGGCGCTGGTCGAGGCCAACATGCTGGAGTGCTTCACGCCCGGCCGCTACCGGTACCACGACCTGCTGCGGCTGTTCGCGCAGAAGCAGCGGGAGAAGGTCGCGGACCTGGCGGACACCCAGGCGGCGCTACTGCGGCTGCTGATGCTGCTGGTATCCACGGTGCGCAATGTGGCGCAGGTGCTGGAGCCCGACGACCAGTTGATCGAGCCGCTCCAGGTGGCCGCCGTCACGGCCGAACAGCTGACCGAGCCGGAGGCGGCCCGTGGTTGGCTCCGCTCCGAACTCGACCTGGTGCTCGGCGCGATCGACCAGTCCATCGAGCGCTCACCCGAGCACCTGCGTCTCGCGATCGACCTCCTGGTCAGCCTGAACACGGTGGTCGAGGAGCCGACCTACGCGAAGCAGATCCGTCAGGCCATGGCCTCCGCCGACACGTTGGCGACCGAGTGCGGTGACGACCGGGCGCTGGCCAGGGTCCGCTACGTCCTCGCCTTCTTCGCCTACCTCACGGGCGAGTTCTCCGACTCCGAGGCCTCGCTGCGGGAGTGCCTGGCACTCCTCGGTGACCGGGAGCCGGGGCTGCGCTCCGCGGCGGGGAGTCTGCTCGGCGCCATCCTCAACACGACCAGCCGTCCCGCCGAGGCGCTCCCCTTCCTCGAGCAGGCCCGCGACCTCGCCGCCACGCTCTCCGCCATGGGCAGCGCGGCCCGCATCCAGGGCAACATCGCCCGCAGCCACATGACCCTCAAACAGTGGGACTCCGCCGTCGAGTCCGCCACCTCCGCCGTGGCCATCGCCCGCACCTCCGGCAACGTGCGCTGCCTGGCCGACACGCTCTACCAGTTCGGCGTCGTCCTGCGCGCCACCGGTTCGCCGGCCGAGGCCTCCGTCCAGCTCCGCGAAGCCCACCAGCTCTACCAGGAGCAGCAGCAGCGCCTCTGGGAAGGCCTCTCCCTCGCCCGCCTCGCCGGCTGCCTGCTCGCCGACGACCAGCCCGCCGAGGCCTGCGCCGCCGCCGAGGAGGCCGTCCGGATCGCCGTGGAAATGGATGCCGCCTACTGCCAGGGCCTGGCCAGCGCGGCACTCGGCGAGGCGCTGTTGCGGCTGGGCACGCCCGAGCGCGGGCTGGCCTGCCTGGGCGAGGCCCACGAGGTGTTCACCAGGCTCGGTGTGCCCGAGGCCCACGCAGTCCGGAACCTCATCGACGAGCAGCACACCGAGCCCCTCACCCCTTCCCCCGTACCCCCCGCGCCGTGACCACCGGTCCGGTGCCGCGGGCCCCCCGGAAGCCCGCGTCCCCCCGTACCCCGGTGTCCCCCCGTTCCCCCCGGAAGCGCACCCATCCCCTGGTGAGTGGAGCCCCCGCAGCCCCCCGGCTGCGGGAGCACCGCTCTGCGCTTCCCCGGCGCTGAGATGACTGTCGCACCCGGGGATTGACGTTCGATAAACGCCGGTGGGGGCGCGCGACAATCTCCCGCACCACCCCCGGCCGCCCCGCTGTGACCCCGTGAACGCGGCGTGCCGGGGCCCGATTCGTCGGATCGCGCACGAGTTGGCCGGAAACGGCCTCCACTCCACCGTGATCGCGCATATTCTCAGAGGCCAGGTGGCACGTGCGGCTGACCCGTGCCAAGCACAGGCGCCCGGCCATGCCGTGGCGCGACCGGACGGGCCGGCACATGGAGCGGGACGGAGCGGGCGAGGGTCCACAGGCGGTGCAGCGCGGGAAAGGTGCCTCTCAATCGTGACGACGGGACAGATATCGGACCCCGCCCGGGGCGAGCAGGGCGGCGCCCGGGCCGAGGCCGGGTCGGCTCCCGGCCGCCGCCGGACCGCGCGGGCGCTGCAGGCGGTGGCCTTCGACGCGATCGGCGACCGGTACAGCGAGGCCTTCCCGGCCAAGGAGGGCCAGCTGGCCGCCGGCCGCAGACTGCTGGAGGAGCTGGCGCCGGGCTCCCGGGTGCTGGACATCGGCTGCGGCACCGGCGATCCGACGGTCCGCCAGCTCGCCGAGGGCGGGCTCGATGTGACGGCGATCGACCTGAGCGACGCGATGCTCTCGCTGGCCCGGCGCAACCTGCCGCAGGCCGCCGCCTACCACCGGATGGACCTCTACGATCTGGCCACCGTGCGCGCGGGCACCGCCTGGGGACTGCCCGAGCTCGGACCGGCCGGGGCCGGCTGCTTCGACGCCGCCACCGCCTTCTTCTCGCTGATCCTGCTGCCGCAGCACGAGATCCGGGTGGCCCTGGGCCGGATCCGCCGACTGCTGCGCCCCGGCGGCCTGCTGGCCCTGGGCCTGGTCGAGGCCGACCTGGACGACTGCCCGATGGCCTTCCTCGGCCACCCGCTGCGGATCAGCGGCTTCCTCCGCGAGGAGCTGGCCGAGGTGCTGCACCGCAGCGGCTTCACGGTGGAGGAGCTGAACGGCCAGCCCTACGCCCCCGCCTGCACCGCGCTGCCGCCGGAGGAACAGCTCTTCCTGCACTGTCGCCGCAGCGACTGAGCCACCCGCAAGCACCCGTCCCTCGACCAGCCCTCGACCAGTAAGAACAGGCAGCCGTGCGCGACCTTCCCCCTCCCCAGGCCGGCCGCTCCCCCGCCGTGCCGACGCAGCGCCACCCGCCGCCCGGCCCGCAGCAGGACCACGACGAGCAGGGCGACCACGCCCCGGCCGTGCAGCGCCCGCTGAACCTGCGGGTCCGGCAGGCCGTGGAGGAACGACTCGCCTACCTCAACGGCGCCACCCGGCTGATCACCACCAGCCTCGACCCGGTCGCCACGGTGCGCACCCTGACCGGCGTGCTGGTCCCGGAGCTGGCCGACGCCGCCCTGGTGCACCTGCGCAGCTGGGCGCCCGGGGCGACCCGCGGGCGCGATCCCGAGCCGCCGCTGGAGCTGTCGCTGCACCGGGCCGAGGGCACCCGGCTGGGCAACGGGCGGGGCCCGGTGACGGTCCGTCGGGGCGGGCCGCTGGACCGGCTGATCCGCGGCGGGCTGCTGCCCGGCCCGGTGGTGCTGGGCAGCGCCGAGGGCGAGCGGCTGCACCCGGTACTGCTGGAGCTGTACGGGGCCCGGGCGCTGGCCGGGCTGGCCCGCGGCACCGCCCTGCTGGTGCTGCCGCTGCAGGGCCGCACGGCCGCCACCTCGGCCCAGCGCCGCCGCGGCCGCACCGCCCAGCGCGACGACGAGTCGCTGCTCGGCGTGCTGGTCCTGGTCCGCCGGCCACCGCGGCGGAGCAAGGAGCCGGCCCGGTTCGACGCCACCGACACCCGCACCGCCGCCCACCTGGCCACCGTGGCGGGCCTGGCGGTGGACACCGCCTACCGCTACACCCGGGAGTCGGAGATCGCGGACGGCCTGCAGCGCAGCATGCTGCCGACCCACCTGCCGCAGCCGCACGGGGTACGGCTGGCGCACCGCTACCTGCCGGGCGAGAGCGAGTCCCAGGTGGGCGGGGACTGGTACGACGCGATCCCGCTGCCCGGCAACCGGGTGGCCCTGGTGGTCGGCGACGTGATGGGCCATTCGCTGACCTCGGCCGCGGTGATGGGCCAGCTGCGCACCAGCGCGCAGACCCTGGCCGCGCTGGACCTGCCGCCGCACGAGGTGCTCTACCACCTGGACGAGCAGGCGCAGCGGCTGGGCCGCGAGGAGCACCTGGCGACCTGCGTCTTCGCGGTCTACGACCCGATCGCCAACCGGGTCGTGGTGGCCAACGCGGGCCACATGCCGCCGGCCCTGATCCATCCGGACGGCCGGGCCGAGCTGCTGGAGAACCTGCCGGCGGGCGCGCCGATCGGGGTGGGCGGGGTGGACTTCGCCTCCGAGGAGCTGGACGCGCCGCCCGGCTCGGCGCTGCTGCTCTTCACCGACGGGCTGGTGGAGAACCCGCGCCGCCCGATCAGCACGGGGCTGGAGCGGCTGCGGAAACGGCTCTCCAGCACCCACCAGCACTCGCCGGAGCAGATCTGCCAGGAGGCGCTGCGGATCCTGCCGAAGGACGAGCGGGCGGACGACATCGCGCTGCTGGCGGCGGCCTTCGACGGCATCCCGGCGGAGGACGTCGCCTACTGGTACCTGCAGCCGAAGAACGAGACCCCGGGCCGGGCCCGCCGGCTGGCGGGCCACGCGCTGCGCCGCTGGGGCCTGGAGGCGCTGGCGGAGAACACCGAGCTGATGGTCAGTGAGCTGGTGACCAACGCGGTGCAGCACGCCAAGAAGCCGGTGACGCTCCGGCTGGTCCGCACCTCGGTGCTGCGCTGCGAGGTGGGCGACGACAGCCCGGCGCTGCCGCGCCGCCGCAAGGCCGGGCCGCAGGAGGAGCGCGGCCGGGGCCTGGAGCTGGTCGCCAAGTGCGCGGACGGCTGGGGTGCGACCCGGCTGGGCGGCGGCAAGGTGGTCTGGTTCGAGCAGCGGCTGCCGGGGGCGCTGCCCCCGGCCTGACCAGCGGCCGTCAGCGCTCCAGCCGGCGCCAGAGCGGCCTGGGCATCAGCCGCAGCCCGGCCGAGAGCACCGCGAGCTTGCGCGGCACCCAGACCACGGAGGCCCCGGAGCGCACCGCTCCGGCCACCGCGGCGCCGACCTCGGCGGGGGTGGTGGCGGCGGGCGCGGGCGGCATGCCGTCGGTCATCCGCCCGATCACGAAGCCGGGGCGGACCAGCAGCACCCGTACCCCGCTGCCGTGCAGCGAGTCGGCCAGGCCCCGGGCGAAGGCGTCCAGGCCGGCCTTGGCGGCGCCGTAGACGAAGTTGGCCCGGCGCGGCCGGACCGCGGCCACCGAGGAGAGCACCACGATCAGTCCGCGCCGCTGGGCCCGCAGGTGCGGCACGGCGGCCAGCAGGGTGGTGACGTGGCCGGTGAGGTTGGTGTCGATCAGGGTGCCGGCCGCCCGCGGGTCGGCGTCCAGCTCCTGCTGCGGGGTGAGCACCCCGGCGGCGGAGACCACCAGGTCGATCGGCCCTTCGGCGAACAGCCCGTCGATCAGCCGCTGGTGGCTGTCCAGGTCGGTGGCGTCGAACGGCACGGTGCGCACGGTGTAGGGCAGTGCGGCGCCGGTCTCGGCCATCCGGGCCTGGTCGCGGCCGGCCAGGATCACCTCGGAGCCGGCCGGGGCGTCCAGCGCCCGCAGGATCTCGTGGCCGATCTCGCTGGCGCCGCCGAGCAGCAGGATCCGCCCGGTCCGCACCGGTGCCGCCGTGCGCTCGCGGCTCATCGCGTTCAGTGACACAGTCCCAGTCTCCGTCCCAGGTCGGATCGCATCGTTTCATCCGGGTCGAGCCGGGCGCGCGCGGCGCGCCAGTCGGTCAGCGGCCCGTACATCGCCTCGAAGGCGGGCCGGCCCAGCCGGGCGTCCTTGGCCAGGTAGATCCGCCCGCCGGCCTCGGCCACCCGCCGGTCCAGCCGGTCCAGCGCGGCGCGCAGCCCGGGCCCGCCGGCCGGCAGGTCGACGGCGAGCGACCAGCCGGGCAGCGGGAAGGAGAGCGGGCAGCCGCTGCCCGGGCCGAACCGCTTGACGGTGCCGAGGAAGGGCGCGGCCCCGGCCCGCCGCAGCTCGGTCAGCACCTCGGCCAGCACGCCGTGCTGACCGTCCGGCACCGCGAACTGGTACTGCAGGAAGCCGCGCGGCCCGAGCGCCCGGTTCCAGTCCCGGACGGCGTCCAGCCGGTGGAAGAAGGCGCTCAGCGACTGGGTGCCGGTCCGCTCGCGCGGCGCCTTGCGGTACCAGAGGCTGTTGAAGGCGCGGGCGGTGAGCGGGGTGAACGGTCCGACCGGCAGCCGGGGTGCCCGCGGTCCGGGCGCGGGGTCGTAGTCGAGCCCGTCCGGCTCGTCCAGGTGGTCGCCGAGGTCCACGATGCCGCGGCCGAGCGCGGGGCCGGTGGCCGTGGTGTCGATCCAGGCGACGGTGTAGCGGCTGCGGGCGCCGTCGAGCTCGGCGAGCAGCGCGTCCAGGTCGCCGGCCCGGCGGGAGCTGACGGTCAGCCGGGTGCCGCTGATCGGGATCAGCCGGACGGTGGCGGCGAGCACCACGCCGGTCAGGCCCATCCCGCCGACGGTGGCCCGGAACTCCTCCTGCCCGGGCGTCAGGTACCGCAGCCGCCCGGTGCCGTCGAGCAGTTCGACGCTCTCCAGCCAGTGCGCCAGCGAGCCGTCGGTGCGCTGGTTCTTGCCGTGCACGTCGGCGGCGACGGCGCCGCCCAGGGTGAGCCGGGCGGTGCCGGGCAGCACCGGGAGCAGCAGTCCGCGCGGCACGGTGGCGGCCAGGATCTGCCGGAAGGTGGCCGCGCCGGCCGCCCGGACGGTGCCGCCGCCCTCGTCCAGGCGGATGCCGTCGCCGGCGGGGGCCAGCACCAGGCCGCCGGTGTTCTGCGCGGCGTCGCCGTAGCTGCACCCGGCGCCGCGGGCGAGCGCGCCGCGCGCCGGGCGGGCGGCCAGCAGTTCGCCCAGCGCCTCGGGCCCGACCGGCCCGCGCACCTCGGAGCGCGAGCCGGTGCACCGGCCGAAGCCGTCCAGCAGCCTCATCTGATCAGGCCTTCCTCATCAGGTCGTCCCGGCGATGAAGAGCACCAGCCAGAGGAGCTCACAGGCCAGCATCACCCGGTCCCGGGTGATCAGGTCCTCGACCCGCCCGAGCTCGGCCCGCCCGGTCAGCCAGTCGAACCGGAGCAGCGCCCCGGCCAGCGGGATCGCGGTGAGCAGGTGGCAGTCCACCGCCCAGGGCGAGCCGTTGAGCACGGCCCAGCCCAGGTAGGCGCCGATCGTCGCCACGCCGATCCCCCGCTGGGCGGCCCGCAGCCCGGCGGGCGTGTAGTGCCGCAGGCTGGGCCGGTGCGCGGCGGCGGCCGGGCCGAGGCCGGCCAGCTCGGTGTACCGCTTGGCGACCGCGACCAGCAGCGCGCCCAGGCTGCAGACCAGCACGAACCAGCCGGAGGGCGCGACCCGCGCCGCGGCGGCGCCGCCGAGCGCGCGCAGCACGAAGCCGGAGGCGACCATGGTCAGCTCCAGCACCGGCAGGTGCTTGAGGGTGCCGGAGTAGAGGAAGGACATCGCCAGGTAGCCGGCCAGGCAGAAGGAGAGCCCGGCGCTGCCGACCAGCGCGGAGCCGGCCAGCGCCAGCAGCACGCAGCCGGCCGCCACCAGCAGCGCGTGCCGCTCGGCCAGGTCGCCGCAGGCCACCGGGCGACTCCGCTTGGCCGGGTGGCCGCGGTCCCGTTCGGCGTCGACCACGTCGTTGACGAAGTAGACCGCGCAGGAGGCCAGGGTGAAGACCGCGAAGGCGATCAGCGCGGGTTCCAGGCCGACCACCCGGCCGCGGTCGGCGCCGGCCACCGGGGCGGCGAAGACCAGCAGGTTCTTCGGCCACTGCCGGGGCCGCGAGGTGCGCAGCACCGCGCGCGGCCAGCCGATCGTGCGGGCCGTGGAGGCGGTGGCGGGCACCGGCTCCAGCTCGGGGGCCGGCAGTACCGGCGGCCCCGCGGTCATCGGGCGTAGACCGCGGTGAAGTCGCGGCTGGTCGGCTCGAAGTACCGGTCGGCGGGCCGCTCCTGGTCGGGCAGCAGCTTGTTCGGCGCGGGGGCGGCCGGGTCGGCGGTGGGCGCGTAGTAGTTGAAGGACATCCAGGCCGGGTTGATGTCCAGCTGCATCGCGGTGACGCAGCCGGCCTGGTGCAGCAGCTCGGCCAGGGTGCGCACGGAGAGCGCGGGGCCGTAGGCGTAGACCAGCCGGCCGTCGGCGGTGACGCCGGCGCCGGAGCGCCAGACGAAGAACTTGCCGCCGATGGTCAGGCCCCAGCCGCTCTCGATCGCCTCGTCCACGTCGCCGGCCACCTGGCCGCCGGTGATGATCGGGCGCAGGTTCTGCCGGACGCCGACCACGTCGGGGGTCAGCTGGACGTCGCCGCCCCAGGTGCCGACGGTGGTGTGGCCGTCCTTGTAGAAGACCAGCGAGGCCGCGCCCTGGGCCAGCGTGCCGTGGGTGACGCCGTTGAGGTAGAAGCCGCCGCGGGCCTCGCCGACCTTGAAGCCGCCGTTGAAGCTGGCCAGCAGGCCGGCCCGGGCGTCGGCGGGGATGTTCGGCGGCACGCCCCAGTTGTCCGGGCCCGGGTCGTCGGTGCCGGGGTGCAGCTGGAACCGGACCAGCCGCTGGTCCATCGAGACCACGGCGGCCACGTAGGAGGTGTGCTCGTTGTCGGGGCGCAGCATCGCGGCCTGCACGGCCGGCACGCCCTGGGCGGTGCCGATCACCTTCCAGGCGCCCTCGCCGGGCAGCGGGTCGCCGGCCGGGGAGGTCAGCGGGGCGAGCTGGATCGGGCTGGTGGTCGGGCCCTGGGCGTGCTTGCCCTCGGCGGCCTGGGCGGCGCCGGAGACGGCCTGGGCCGGGGTGGGGCCGGCCGGGCCGAGCGCGATGGTGGGGCGGCCGCCGACCTTGGGCGGGTTCATCTTGTACTGGGCCGTCTCCAGTCCGGTGACCAGCGGGCCGAGGTGGTGGTCGCGGGCCCACTCGGCGACCCGGGCGAGGTTGCTGTCGTTGCCCGGGGCGAGCAGCGCGCCGCCGAGCGACCAGCTGAACCAGGTCAGGAAGACGGCGAAGAGCGCCAGCACCACCTTGACCGGGCGGCGGCGCCAGAGCCGGCGCAGCAGGCCGGGACGCCGCTCCGGGGGCGGTGGGGTGGTCTCGTCCGGTTCGACTTCGGTTTCGGTCTGCGCTCCCACGCCGCTGTCTCCCTCGCACTGCCGGAACTCCGATTCGGATCCAGCTCACCCCCGGGGTGGGGAGTCGGCGAGGCGACCGGGAAGTCGGTCGACCAGGGCTTGACGGACGGGAAAGGCAGGCACCTAAGTAGGATTGACTGATCGTCAGATGACGACACGACGGTGCAGAGTCACCCATACGGGGGCCTGCTAGTGGCTGACGATCCGCACCGGCAGGTCCCGCAGCACGGTCCGCAGCGAGTCCGCGAAGCGGTCGTACTCCGCCGAACGGGCCGAACCCGGGCGGGCCGCCAGCCCGATCCGCCGGCCCGGCGCGGGCTCGGCGAACCGCACCGCGGCCAGCCGGTCGGCCCGGCCGGCCTCCACCGCCAGCGCGGTGGCGGGCAGCAGGGTCACCCCGAGCCCGCCGGCCACCAGCTGCACCAGGGTGGAGAGGCCCGCCGCCCGGGTGGAGCTGCCGGAGAAGTCGGCGCCCACCTCCCGGCAGAGGTCCAGCGCCTGGTCGCGCAGGCAGTGCCCCTCCTCCAGCAGCAGCACGTCCAGGTCGAGCAGGGCGTCCCGGGGCAGGTCGGTCCGCCCGGCCAGCTCGTGCTCGGGCGGCGTGACCAGCACGAAGTCCTCGTCGAAGAGCGGGATCTCCCGGGTCGGCACCGAGCCGCCGGCCGGCAGCGCCAGCAGCAGCAGGTCCAGCCGCCCGGCGGCCAGCCCCTCCAGCAGCGAGCTGGTGCGCTCCTCGTGCACGTGCAGGTCGAGGTCGGGGTAGCTCTCCCGGACCAGCCGCAGCACGGTCGGCAGCAGGTAGGGCGCGACGGTGGGGATCACCCCCAGGTGCAGCGGGCCGGTGAACGGGCGCCGGGAGGCCTCCACCTCCTCGGTCAGGCTGTGCAGGGCGGCCAGCGCCCGGCGCGCGTGCACGGCCACCCGCTCCCCCAGTGGGGTGATGATGACCTTCCGTGTCGTACGCTCCACCAACTGCGCGCCGATCGCCTCCTCCAGCGCGGCCAGCGCGCCGGACAGGGCCGGCTGGCTGGTGCCGATGGCGGCCGCGGCCTCCCGGAAGTGCAGGTGCTCGGCGACGGCGAGGAAGGCGCGCAGCTGGGCGACGCTGGGAGTGCGGGGCTTGCTGTGGCCGGCGGGGTGCGGGGTATTGATAGCTCTCTCCGATCAGATGGATCGAGTCTAGCTATTTCCCTGATCAGTTGCCGCCATGCCAGGGTGGATCACGCCTGGAACCGTCGAACCATAGGCGTTCCGGGACCAGAAACCTGTAAACCCAGGCATCTATCTGAAGCCCGCTGACGCCCCAGGAGACGAGACCATGCTCACGATCGGTGACAAGTTCCCCGAGTTCGACCTCAAGGCCTGTGTCGACCTGGAGGCCTCGAAGGCCTTCGCCGACATCAACCACAAGACCTACGAGGGCAAGTGGAAGATCGTCTTCTTCTGGCCCATGGACTTCACCTTCGTCTGCCCGACCGAGATCGCCGCGTTCGGCAAGCTGAACGAGGAGTTCGCCGACCGCGACGCCCAGATCCTCGGCGTCTCCGGCGACTCGGAGTTCGTCCACCACGCCTGGCGCAAGGACCACGCCGACCTGCGTGACCTGCCCTTCCCGATGCTGGCCGACATCAAGCACGAGCTGATGCGCGCCTGCGGCGTCGAGGGCGCCGACGGCACCGCCCAGCGCGCCGTCTTCATCGTGGACCCGAACAACGAGATCCAGTTCGTCATGGTGACCGCCGGCTCGGTCGGCCGTAACCCCAAGGAGGTCCTGCGGGTGCTGGACGCCCTGCAGACCGACGAGCTGTGCCCGTGCAACTGGAACAAGGGCGAGGACACCCTCGACGCCGCCGCCCTGCTGGCCGGCTGAGCCCGATGGCCCTCGACGACCTGAAGTCCCGGCTGCCCGAGTACGCCAAGGACCTGAAGCTCAACCTCTCCGCGGTGATCGGCAACTCCGACCTGCCGCAGCAGCAGCTCTGGGGCACCGTGCTCTCCTGCGCGATGGCCACCGGCAGCAAGCCGGTGCTGGCCGAGCTGGAGCCGCAGGCCCGCGAACTGCTCTCCGAGGAGGCGTACACCGCCGCCAAGGCCGCTGCCGCGATCATGGCGATGAACAACGTCTACTACCGCACCACGCACCTCCTCTCGGACCACGAGGAGTACGCGAAGCTGCGGACCGGGCTGCGGATGAACGTCATCGGCAACCCGGGCGTGGAGAAGGTCGACTTCGAGTTCTGGTGCTTCGCGGTCTCCGCGATCAACGGCTGCGGCCAGTGCCTGGACTCGCACGAGCAGGTGCTGCGCAAGGCCGGCGTGGACCGCGAGACGGTCCAGGTCGCCATCCGGATCGCCGCCGTGGTGCAGGCCGTCGCGTCCGTGCTGGACGCCGAGGCCGCGCTCGCCTCCTGAGCCGCCTCAGCGGTTGACGGGGCCCCACTTCACCGAGTGGGGCCCCGTCAGCGCGTCCAGGCCCGCCACCGTCTCGGCGCCGAAGACCAGCGCCGCCCGCGGCGCGGTGCGCAGCCGCAGCATCTCGTAGAGCACGTCGGCGAACGGCTGCACGGCCAGCGCCTGTGCCACCTCGCGGGCCTCGGCCGCCTCCCGCTCCGCGGTCAGCCGGGCCAGGTCGCGCAGCATCGAGCGGCAGCGCACGTAGGCGTGCGCCCGGCCGCGCTCCAGCACCGGGCGGTCCAGGCCGAAGACCCGCACCGTCTCCCGCCCCTTCGGGGTGCGCGGCCGGTAGGCGCCGGTGGCCAGCACCAGCTGCAGGTGCTCGGCCGGCTCGTCGGTGGTCGGGTCGATCAGCAGCGCCTGCCCCTGCCGGTCCACCGGGTAGAGGTCGCGCTTCTGGTTGCTGTTGCAGAAGGCGCAGGCCCACAGGTGGTTGAGCCAGTCGAAGGCGCGCTGCGGGGCCAGCGCGATCGGCTGGAAGTGGTCGATGCTGGTGCCCTCGCTGTCCCCGCAGTACATGCACCGGGACAGGCCGGCCGACATCGCGATCAGGTGCACCGCCAGGTCGCGGCGGATCGTCCTGGCGTCCCGCCAGGACTCCCGGGCGCCCCCCCGGTGGGTGCCGATCCGCCCGGACCGGGCCGCCATCCGCTCGGTCAGCTCCACGGGTAACGGCGCCCGCTGCAGCGGGATCACCGCGGGCGCCCGAGCCGCGCCGACACCTCGTCCACCCGGGCCGAGAGCGAGCTCATCAGCGTGTCGGTCAGCTCCTGGTACTCGGCCAGCTCCGCGTCGTCCGCGTCGCCCGCCAGCACCCGGCCCTCCAGGTCGCCGATCCGGCGCCGGGCGTCCTCGGCCCGGGCCGAGTAGGGCGACTCCAGGCCGAACAGGTCGGAGAGCACCGCGTCGTCCCCGCTGCCGTAGACCACCCGGCGGTACAGCGCCTCGCCGACCGGCTGCGGCGGCTCGTCCTCCTCCGGCCCGGCTATCCGGATCAGCCCGCCGGGCGCGGCGGCCTGGCAGATGTACGGGCTGTGGGTGGAGACGATGAACTGCACCCGGGGGAAGTGCGCCGTCAGCCAGGGGCCGATCCGCTGCTGCCAGCTGACGTGCAGGTGGGCGTCCACCTCGTCGATCAGCACCACGCCGGGCAGCGTGACCGCCCCGGACTCGTCCTGCTCCAGCCGGCCGTAGCAGCTCTGGAACTGCCGGACCAGGTCCAGCACCAGCGCGGCCACCGTGCGGTAGCCGTCGCTCAGCTCGCGCAGCGGGAACTCGGGGCCGCCGCCGCGGTCCACCCAGAGCCCGTCGGAGTCCACCCGGGCCACCCGGAACCCGTCCGGCAGCAGGCCGTCGGAGAGCAGGTGGCCGACCACGTCCAGCGCCTCCTGGGCGCCGGGCCGGCCCTCCAGCCGCCGCACGTGCTGGTCGATCAGCCAGGAGACGCCCTCGGCGAGCGAGGCCTCCTCGTGGAACAGGGTGGCCAGCCGGCCGACCGGGCCGGCCGAGAGCATCAGCCGCTGGGTCTCCCCCGCGCCGCCGAACAGCCGGCGGAACGGGCCGTAGCCGGCGAAGAACCAGCCGCGCGGGTTCTCCGCCCAGGGGCCGCGCTCCGGGCTGGCCGAGCCGAACGCCTCCAGCTCGGGCCGCGGACCGCGGACCACCGGGGTGCCCGGCGCCTGCGGCAGGGTCCAGCGCAGGCCCAGCTGCAGGTCGTACTTGGGCGCCTTGCCGCTGCCGGAGAGCCTGTCCACCGACCAGTCCGGGCGGACGAAGGCCTGCACCCAGCCGGTCCGCTCACCCGCCGTCAGCCAGCCGGAGAAGTCGCTGACCAGGCTGCGGGCCACCGACGGGCCGCCCAGCGCCAGCGCCAGCGCGCGCAGCAGGGTGGTCTTGCCCGCGCCGTTGCGCCCGGCGAGCACCGTCCAGCCCGCCGCCGGCAGCTCCAGCTGCCGCACCTCCCGGACCGGGGTGAAGCCCCGCAGGCCCGAGATGCCCAGCCTGGTCACATACATGACGGCAGTTTAGGTCGCGAGGGGGACTTCCCGGGAGGGGTCGGCGTCGGCGGACTCCTGTGCCGGATGGGGCACCGGCTCCTGCCGGGCCTCGGCCGCGTCCTGGGCCGTCTCCAGGGCCACGAAGACCTCGTCGGCGGCCGCGTTGCGCCGCCGCAGGTGGCCGACCACGGTGTTGATCACGGCGATCAGCGGCACCGCGACCACCGCGCCGCCGATCCCGCCGATGATCGAGCCGGAGGCCACCCCGAGCACCACCGCCAGCGGGTGCACCCGGACCGCCCGCCCGAGGATCAGCGGCTGCAGCAGGTGGCCCTCGATCTGCATCACGGCGACCAGCACCACCAGCACCAGGCCGGCCGTCGGCACTCCCTGGGTGACCAGCGCGACCAGCACCGCCAGGGTGCCGGTGACCAGGGCGCCGACCAGCGGGACGAAGGCGCCCAGGAAGATGATCACGGCCAGCGGCACGGCCAGCGGCACGCCCAGCAGGTCGATGCCGATGCCGATGCAGAGCGCGTCGATGAAGGCCACCGCGACGGTGCCGCGGACGTAGGCGGTCAGCGTGGCCCAGGCCTTGGGGCCGGCCCCCGCCATCGCGTACCGGGACTGCTGCGGCAGTCCGCGCAGCACCCAACTCCAGATCCGGGCCCCGTCGTAGAGCAGGAAGTAGGTGGTGAAGGCGGCCAGCAGGGTCCCGGTGACCAGGTCGATCACGATGCCCACGGTGCTGAAGCCGAGCGAGGTGATCTGGTTGGTGTTGCTGCCGATGGCGCTCTGCACCTGGGTGGTGAAGTCCTGCAGCTGCTGGTGCGTCAGGTGGAACGGGCCCTTGACCAGCCAGTCGTGCAGCTGCCCGACACCCTTCTGGGCCTTGCTGGAGACGTCGTCGATGTTGCTGGTGACCTGCCAGACCACGAACCAGCCGACCAGCCCGATGCTGACCAGACCGGCCAGGAAGGTGCCGAGCGCGGCCAGCGACCGCGGCACCCCGTGCCGGCGCAGCCAGGAGACGGTGGGTTCGAGCAGCGCGGAGACCAGCACGCCGGCCAACACCGCGAAGGCCACCACCCGCAGCATGTCGACCACTTGGAAGACCACGTAGAGCGCGAAGCCGAGCACCACCAGCCGCCAGGTGGACTCCGCCGCCACCCGCAGGCCCCAGGGCACCGCCTCGGCCGGAGTGGCCGGGCGGGTCGGGTGGGGGTTGCGCGGGCGCTCGCGGATCGGCACCGGGGCCGGCTCGGGCACCGCCGCGGCCGCGGCCCGCCGCGGCGCGCGCGGCGAGGCGGACGGCTCGTGCACCGGCGGCAGCTCGTCCTGATCGGCCATGCTCGCCTCGGCCGCCCGCTTGGCCAGTGCCCCGGCCGCCCTGCCAGCCCAGCCGGCGACCGAGGACAGTACCCGGTCGCGCCGCTCGCCCCGTGCCATCTGCGTTCCGTCCCTCCGGTCGGCCGCACGTCAGGCACGGCGCTGCGGGAGTCACGCTACCCGCTGGACTCACCCGGATGGAGCATTGGGGCCGCAAACCGCCGAAGCCCCCGGCCGGAACGGCCGGGGGCGAGCGGAATTCGAGGACGACTCAGTACCAGCTGTGGGCCTGCCAGAACGACCAGGCGCCGCACGGGCTGCCGTAGCGGTCGTTCATGTAGCCCAGGCCCCACTTGATCTGGGTCGCGGGGTTGGTGCGCCAGTCGGAACCGGCCGAGGCCATCTTGGAGCCGGGCAGCGCCTGCACCAGGCCGTAGGCACCGGACGGGTTCATCGCCTGGTAGTTCCAGCCGCTCTCGCGCGACACGATGTTGCTGAAGCACTGGAACTGGGTGCTGTCGCCGATGATGCTCTGGGCGATCGCCTGGGCCGAACCGGGGCTGACCGAGACCGGCGTCGAGCTCGAGGACGACGAGGAGTCCGAGCTCGACGAGTTGGTGACGGCGAGCTGGGAACGGGCCTTGGCCCGGTTCGCGGCGGCCTGGGCGGCATCCGCGGCGGCCTTGGCCTTGGCGGCGGCATCGGCGGCGGCCTTGTCCGCGTCGGCCTTGGCCTGCGCGTCGGCGGCGGCCTTGACCCGAGCGGCCTCGGCAGCGGCCTTCTGCGCCGCGGCGGCGGCCTGCTGCTGCTGCGCGGTGGCCTGCTGGGCGATGTTGTCGCTGATGGCCTGCGCGTCGGAGGAGCCGGGGACGTCGGCGAGCAGCGTGGCGCCCGCGATGTCCGCAACCTGGGACGGCTTGGCCTCGCTGCCCGAGGCCATCCCGACCACGGCACCGACAGCGGTGACCGCGGTGGCGGAGGCCACGGCAACTCCCCGGACCGAGATCCGAGTCACATGGTTTCCTTCCAGCGTCGCCCCCGCGTGACCGTGAGGACGCAACATGCCCCTGGTCACTGTCCTCCGCCTGCTGTTGGTCACGGGAGGTACGGGCCCGGCGTCCGCCCCGGAGACCGGGACGGGCGTGGAGATCGGGCGGCGTACGGACCGGCCATATTCAGTTGACGCTTAACCAGCGGGCCGTACGCGGGGCCTGACAGAAACCACACCATGCCGAACGGGGACGCGGGTGCGCAAGTCCCGGTTGCGTGGCGAAGCTCACATGACGCCCTGAAAGGTGAATGGCCGGTTCACCGGACGGCCACCGGTCGGATGTGCTGACGATCCGCCCGGACCGGGTCAAAGCCCCGGTCCGGGCGGATCGTTCGCCGACGTGCCGCGCCGGGCGAGGCCCGGGCCGGGCCCGTCAGGGCTGGATGTCCTCCAGCATCTCGGTCACCAGAGCGGCGATCGGGGAGCGCTCGGAGCGTGTGAGGGTGATGTGTGCGAAGAGCGGATGCCCCTTCAGCTTCTCCACCACCGCCACCACACCGTCATAGCGGCCCACCCGCAGGTTGTCCCGCTGCGCCACGTCGTGGGTCAGCACCACCCGGGAGCCCTGGCCGATCCGCGAGAGCACCGTCAGCAGCACGTTGCGCTCCAGCGACTGGGCCTCGTCCACGATCACGAAGGCGTCGTGCAGCGAGCGGCCCCGGATGTGGGTCAGCGGCAGCACCTCCAGCATCCCGCGGGAGATCACCTCCTCGATCACCGCGGGCGTGGTGACCGCCCCGAGGGTGTCGAAGACCGCCTGGGACCACGGGCTCATCTTCTCCGACTCGCTGCCGGGCAGGTAGCCCAGATCCTGGCCGCCGACCGCGTAGAGCGGGCGGAAGACCATCACCTTGCGGTGCTGGCGGCGCTCCAGCACCGCCTCCAGGCCCGCGCAGAGCGCCAGCGCCGACTTGCCGGTGCCGGCCCGGCCGCCCAGCGAGACGATCCCCACCTCGGGGTCGAGCAGCAGGTCCAGCGCCACCCGCTGCTCCGCGCTGCGCCCGCGCAGGCCGAAGGCCTCGCGGTCGCCGCGGACCAGCTTGACCCGGCCGTCCACGGTGACCCGGCCGAGCGCCCGTCCGCGCTCCGAGCCGAGCACCAGCCCGGTGTGCACGGGCAGCTCCTCGGCACCGTCCACCGCGAGGGCGGTGTCGTGCGGCGCGCCGAACAGTTCGTCCACCTGGTCGGCCGGGACGGACAGTTCGGACATTCCGGTCCAGCCGGAGGTGATCGCCAGCTCCGCCCGGTACTCCTCCGCGAGCAGGCCGACCGCGCTGGCCTTGATCCGCATCGGCAGGTCCTTGGAGACGACGGTGACGTCGTACCCCTCCGCCTGCAGGTTGCGGGCCACCGCGAGGATCCGGGTGTCCGCCTCGCCACCGCCGATCCGGTAGCCCGCCGGCAGCACCGAGGGGTCGGAGTGGTTCAGCTCGACCCGGATCGAGCCGCCGATCTCCCCGACCGGGATGGGCTCGTCCAGCCGCCCGTGGCGGATCCGGAAGTCGTCGAGCAGGCGCAGGGCCTGGCGGGCGAAGTAGCCCAGCTCGGGATGGTGGCGCTTGGCCTCCAGCTCCGTGACCACGACCACCGGGAGCACCACCTCGTGCTCTTCGAACCGGGTCATGGCGAGCGGATCCGCCAGGAGCACGCTGGTGTCGAGGACGTACGTGCGCCGGTCTGGTGTCCGGCGGCTCTTGGTACTGACCACTAGGCCTCCAGGGCGGGTGACCCTGCGTCACCCGCGGCTCACCGGCCCCCGTGCCCCTGTTGGTCAGGGTGCCGGTCTGGCAGTTATATGCCCTGACGAGGCGTCGGACATGCCCCGCAAAGCCAAGACGTTGATCAGTGCACGTGAATTCTTGGTGAGCCGCGCCGGGCGTGCGTCCGAGGTCAGCCGCCGTAACGGCGGTGTCGCTGTTCGTACGCGCGCAGGGCGCGCAGGAAGTCGACCTTGCGGAAGGCCGGCCAGTAGGCCTCGCAGAAGTAGAACTCGCTGTGCGCGCTCTGCCAGAGCAGGAAGCCGCTCAGCCGCTGCTCCCCGGAGGTCCGGATCACCAGGTCGGGGTCGGGCTGGCCCTTGGTGTAGAGGCGCTCGGCGATGTGCTCGACGTCCAGGATCTCCACCAGCTCCTCGATCGAGGTGCCGCGGTCGGCGTGCTCCTGCAGCAGCGAGCGGACGGCGTCGGCGATCTCGTGCCGGCCGCCGTAGCCGACCGCCACGTTGACCGTGATGCCCTCCAGGTGGGCGGTGGCCTCGGCGGCCTCCTTGAGGATCCGGGCGGTGTTGCCCGGCAGCAGATCCAGGGTGCCGATCGGGTTGACCTTGTAACGGCGCGCTGCGGCCAGGCCGGTCACCGCGTCCTCGATGATCCCGAGCAGCGGGACCAGCTCCTCGGCGGGGCGGGAGAGGTTGTCGGTGGAGAGCATCCAGAGGGTGACGACCTCGATGTTGGTCTCGTCGCACCAGCCCAGGAACTCGGTGATCTTGTCGGCGCCGCGCTGGTGGCCGTAGGCGGTGGTGCCGCCGGCCGCCTTGGCCCAGCGGCGGTTGCCGTCCATGATCACGCCGACGTGGTGCGGGGTCCGGCCGAGGTGCACCTCGACCCGCTGGCCGTAGAGGCGGTACATGCCGCCGAGCACCGTGCGCAGCCCCGGTGTGCGCTCGACGAGATCGCGCAGGCCCATCACTATCTCAGCCCCTCCGGCTCTGACCCCCTTGGTCCCCCAGCCCTGGCTGCCACGGGTCCCGGGGCAGCGTACTCCGGCACCCCCGGGAGCCGGAAAGCCGCAGGTCGCACCGGGGTCCGGCGGATCGCCGGAAGGGCTCCGGAAGGCGCTCTCGAAACGGCATCGGCACGGACACGAAGAGGTCTCCGGATTCTTAAAGAATGCGTAAGCAACCGGCGAATGCTTGACGCATGCCAATGGTCTAGTCCAGCTTGTTCGACAAGCAGTTGCGGGTTCAACCGGAGAGTCCGACCGGGGCCCGAACTCACTGCGGGCAGTTGCGTTTCCTCAGGTACGTCCCTCCCCCACACGGGGCCGCCGCGACCCCCACCGCGGCGGCTCCTCTCCTCCTCTCAGGAGAGCACCACATGACCCGTACGGTCTCGTCCTCGCACCGCCGCCCCCGCCGCGCGCTCCCCGCGCTGGCCGCCGGCACCACCGCCCTCGCCCTGGCCGGCACCGGCCTCGCGCTCTTCGCCGGCGGCGCCAGCGCCGCGGTCGGCAACCTGGTCAGCAACGGCGGCTTCGAGAGCGGCCTGAGCGGCTGGACCTGCTCGGGCACCGCCTCCGCGGTCTCCTCCCCGGTGCACGGCGGCACCGGCGCGCTGCAGGCCGCGCCCAGCGCCGGGGACACCGCGCAGTGCACCCAGACCATTCCGGTGCAGCCCAACTCCAGCTACACGCTGGCTGGTTGGGTGCAGGGACCGTACGTCTACCTGGGTGCCACCGGCACCGGCGGCACCGACCCGAGCACCTGGTCCAACCAGACCTCCTGGAACCAGCTCTCCACCAGCTTCACCACCGGGGCGAGCACCACCAGCGTCACCATCTACCTGCACGGCTGGTACGGGCAGGGCGCCTACACCGCGGACGACATCACCCTGACCGGCCCGGCCGGCAGCTCGACCCCGACCCCGACGCCCACGCCGACCCCCTCGGCCTCGGCCTCGGCCTCGGCCTCGCCTTCGCAGAGCGCCACGCCGACCCCCACGCCGACGCCGACGCCGACCAAGAGCGCCACCCCGACCCCGACCCCGACGCCCACGCAGAGCGCCACCCCCACGCCGACCCCCACCCCCACCGCCACCCCGACCGGCGGCACCGGTGGCGGCGGCAGCCTGCCGAAGCACCTGATCACCGGCTACTACCAGGACTTCGACAACGGCGCGACGGACCAGAAGATCTCCGACGTCCAGTCGAACTACGACATCATCGCGGTCTCCTTCGCCAACGCCACCACCACGCCGGGCGCGATCGACTTCTCCATCGACCCGACCCTGGCGAAGAACCTGGGCGGTTACACCGACGCCCAGTTCAAGGCGGACATCGCCGCCAAGCACGCGGCCGGCAAGAAGGTCATCATCTCGGTCGGCGGCCAGAACGGCGCCATCACGGTCGGCGACTCGGCCTCGGCCGCCAACTTCGCCAACAGCGCCTACTCGATCATCCAGAACTACGGTTTCGACGGCGTCGACATCGACCTGGAGAACGGCATCAACGCGACCTACATGTCGCAGGCGCTGCACACCCTCGCCACCAAGGTCGGCAGCGGCTTCGTGCTCACCATGGCCCCGCAGACCATGGACATGTACACCACGACGGCCGGCTACTACCAGCTCGCGCTGAACACCAAGGACATCCTCACCGTCGTCAACACCCAGTTCTACAACTCGGGTTCGATGCCCGGCTGTGACGGCAAGAACTACAACCAGGGCACCGAGGACTTCATCACCTCCCAGGTCTGCTCCTACGTCCAGGGCGGCCTGAACCCGGCCCAGATCGGCATCGGCGTCCCGGCCTCCAGCTCCGCGGCGGGCGGCGGCTACGTCAACTCCACCGTCGTCGACAACGCCCTGGACTGCCTGGCCACCGGCACCAACTGCGGCACCTTCGTCCCGCCGGCCAAGTGGCCGACCATCCGCGGTGCGATGGCCTGGTCCACCAACTGGGACGCCAAGAACGGCAACGACTTCTCCACCAACGTCGGCAACCACGCCCACGGCATGCAGTAACCACCCCCTGAGCCGCACCTCCGGGGTGCGCCCGGCCTCTTGAGGGAGGGGCCCGCCACACCCCCGCGGGGCCCGCCACACCGAGCAGGTGCGGCGGGCCCCGCGCCGTTCACCCCGCCGCCAGGACCCCGACCAGCGCGCCCAGCAGCATGCACGGGCCGAACGGCAGGGGGTCCTTGGCCTTGGCGCGGCCGGTGAGGAGGAGGACGGTGCCCCAGGCGGCGGCGAGCAGGAAGCCGGCGACGGTGCCCTGGAGGAGCGGCCGCCAGCCGTACCAGGCGAGCAGGGCGCCGAGGGTGGGGGCGAGTTTGACGTCGCCCCAGCCGAGCGGGCCGAGCAGCGAGAGCAGTCCATAGAAGAGGAGCAGGGCCAGCGCGCCGAGCAGGCAGCGGGTGAGGGTGCCGGCGCGGTGGTCCAGCAGGGCGGCGAGGGCCAGCAGGACGGCAGTGCCGCCGGCCAGTGGCAGAGTGAGGGCGTCCGGCAGCCGGTGCACCGCGCCGTCGACGAAGGCGAGCAGCACGCCGAGGAGCGCCACCCAGACCAGGGCCGGCCCGATCGGCCAGCAGACGGCCGCGCCGACCGCCGCGCCGGTGGCCGCCGCGACCAGCTCCACGCCCAGCGGGGCCGGCCCGAAGGCCGCCGCGCATCCCGGGCAGCGACCGGTCGGCGGCAGCCAGACCGGCGGGCGCCCGCAGGCGCAGTTCCGCGGCGCCTCGCCCCGGGGCACGGACAGCCGCGCGGCCGTTCCCCTCAGCACCGGTGCCGCCGCCAACCCGCCCAGCGCTGCCACGCTCTCCGCGATCACGCCCACCCCTTTACCCCCGGCCCGTGAGACGGAACACACGCGTCGCGGGCCCGCCGACCCGTACAGTTTGCCCATGCAGGTCACCCAGTCCAGCAAGCTCGCCAATGTCTGCTACGACATCCGCGGCCCGGTGCTCGACGAGGCGATGCGCCTGGAGGACCAGGGGCACCGCATCCTCAAGCTGAACACCGGCAATCCGGCGGCCTTCGGCTTCGAGGCCCCGCCGGAGATCCTGCAGGACATCCTGCGCAACCTCGCCAACGCCCACGGCTACGGCGACTCCAAGGGCCTGCTCTCGGCCCGCCGCGCCGTGGTGATGCAGTACGAGGAGCGCGGCCTGCACGGCCTCACGGTGGACGACGTCTTCCTCGGCAACGGCGTCTCGGAGCTGATCCAGCTGGCCATGACGGCGCTGCTGGACGACGGCGACGAGGTGCTGGTGCCCGCCCCCGACTACCCGCTGTGGACCGCCTCGGTCAGCCTGGCCGGCGGCACCGCCGTGCACTACCGCTGCGACGAGCAGTCCGAGTGGTACCCGGACCTGGCCGACATCGAGGCCAAGGTGACCGACCGGACCCGGGCGATCGTGGTGATCAACCCCAACAACCCGACCGGCGCGGTCTACCCCCGCGAGGTGCTGGAGGGGATCGTGGAGATCGCCCGCCGCAACAGGCTGGTGGTCTACGCGGACGAGATCTACGACAAGATCCTCTACGACGACGCCGAGCACGTGCCGCTGGCCACCCTGGCCCCCGACCTGTTCTGCGTCACCTTCAACGGCATGTCCAAGGCCTACCGGGTGGCCGGCTTCCGCTCCGGCTGGATGGTGCTCTCCGGCGACCGGCACCGGGCCCGCAGCTACATCGAGGGCCTGAACGTGCTGGCCTCGATGCGGCTGTGCGCCAACATGCCGGCCCAGCACGCGGTGGCCGCGGCGCTCGGCGGCCGGCAGTCGATCAAGGACCTGATCCTGCCGGGCGGCCGGCTGCTGGAGTCCCGGGACGCCGCCCACCGGCTGCTCAACGAGATCCCCGGGGTCAGCTGCGTGAAGCCGAAGGGCGCGCTCTACGCCTTCCCGCGGATAGACCCCGCGGTCTACAAGATCAAGGACGACGCCCAGATGGTGCTGGACCTGCTGCGCTCGCAGCGGATCCTGATCGTCCAGGGCACCGGCTTCAACTGGCCGGAGCCGGACCACTTCCGGCTGGTCACGCTGCCGCGCCCGGAGGAGATCGAGGACGCGGTGACCCGGATCGGCGACTTCCTCGCCGGGTACGTCCAGGTCTGATCCACGGCTCTCCTCGCTGCTGCCGGCTGCTGCTGGCTGCTGGCTGCTGGCTGCGCCGAAACTCCGACGGCCGCGGTCCACAGCGCGGCGGTCCCTGTGATCCTGGTCGGGGAGGGACCGCCGCACCGAGGGCCGCGGCCGTCGGCGCTGACTCGGTGAGGGTGTGCCGAGTCGGCTATTCAGCAGGTTTCGGTGCGGTCGGCCTCAGCCGAGCCGCTTCACCAGCGCCCGGTACTCGTCCCAGAGCGCCTCGGGGGTGTGCTCCCCGAACAGCTCCAGGTGCGCCGGGATCAGCGCGGCCTCCTGGCGCCAGATCTCCGGGTCCACCGAGAGCAGCAGCTCCAGGTCGGCGTCGGAGAGCTCCAGGCCGTCCAGGTCCAGCGCGTCCTTGGTGGGCAGCACGCCGATCGGGGTCTCCACGCCCTCGCCGGCGCCCTGCAGGCGCTCGACGATCCACTTGAGCACCCGGCTGTTCTCGCCGTAGCCCGGCCAGACGAAGTTGCCGTCGGCGTCCTTGCGGAACCAGTTGACGTAGTAGATCTTCGGCAGCTTCTCGGCGTCCGCCTCGGCGCCCAGCTTCAGCCAGTGCGCGAAGTAGTCGCCCATGTTGTAGCCGCAGAACGGCAGCATCGCGAACGGGTCGCGGCGCAGCTCGCCCACCGTGCCCTCGGCGGCCGCGGTCTTCTCGGAGGCGATGTTGGAGCCCAGGAAGACGCCGTGCTGCCAGTCGAAGGACTCGGTGACCAGCGGGACGGCGGTGGCCCGGCGGCCGCCGAACAGGATCGCCGAGATCGGCACGCCGGCCTGGTCCTCCCACTCCGGCGCGATGGTCGGGCACTGCGCGGCCGGGACGGCGAACCGCGCGTTGGGGTGGGCGGCCGGGGTGCCGGACTCCGGCGTCCAGTCGTTGCCGCGCCAGTCGGTCAGGTGCGCCGGCGGCTGCTCGGTGAGGCCCTCCCACCAGACGTCGCCGTCGTCGGTCAGCGCGACGTTGGTGAAGACGGTGTTGCCGTACAGGGTGTCGATCGCGTTGGCGTTGGTCTCCGTGCCGGTGCCGGGGGCGACGCCGAAGAAGCCGGCCTCCGGGTTGATGGCGTAGAGCCGGCCGTCGGCGCCGAACCGCATCCAGGCGATGTCGTCGCCGATGGTCTCCACCTTCCAGCCCGGGATGGTGGGCTGGAGCATGGCCAGGTTGGTCTTGCCGCAGGCGCTCGGGAAGGCCGCCGCGATGTACTTGACGTCCTGGTTCGGGGCGGTGAGCTTGAGCACCAGCATGTGCTCGGCCAGCCAGCCCTCGTCCCGGGCCATGGTGGAGGCGATCCGCAGCGCGTAGCACTTCTTGCCGAGCAGCGCGTTGCCGCCGTAGCCCGAGCCGAAGGACCAGATCTCCCGGCTCTCCGGGAAGTGCGAGATGTACTTGGTGCTGTTGCACGGCCACGGGACGTCGGTCTCGCCCTCGGCCAGCGGGGCGCCGACGGTGTGCACGGCCTTGACGAACTCGCCGTCCTCGCCGAGCTGGTCGAGCACGGCCTGACCCATCCGGGTCATCACGCGCATCGAGACCGCGACGTAGGCGGAGTCGGTGATCTCGACACCGTAGGCAGCCAGCGGGGAGCCGACCGGGCCCATCGAGAACGGCACGACGTACATCGTGCGGCCCTTCATCGCGCCCCGGAACAGGCCGTTCTCGCCGGAGAAGATGTCGCGCATCTCCGCCGGGGCCTTCCAGTGGTTGGTCGGGCCGGCGTCCTTCTCCTGCTCGGAGCAGATGAAGGTGCGGTCCTCGACGCGTGCCACGTCACTCGGGTCGGAGGCGGCGTAGTAGGAGTTGGGCCGCTTCTCGGGGTTGAGCTTCTTGAAGGTGCCCTGGGCGACCAGCAGGTCGGCGAGGCGCTGGTACTCCTCCTCCGAGCCGTCGCACCACTCGATGCGGTCCGGCTGGGTGAGCTCGGCGATCTCGTTGACCCACTGCGCCAGGCGGGCGTGGCGGGTGGGGGCAGCCGTGCTGACGGCAGAGTTCTCGTACGACACGATCGCTCCGTTTCACGCCTGATCGACCGTGATCAGGCGTCCGGGGGTTGAGGGTGGTTACACCGTAGCTCCGCCTCGCAACCGGGAATTTGGCTCTGCGTACTCCTTGCCGCAAGTTTTGCTACACCATGGCCAAAAACTGGCAGATCTGCGGCCATCAGCGACACTCGTCAACGTTGCCCCGATCACATCCAACCGCTCCACATTGTCCAAAAGTGACGCGAGCCACTTCCTACTTATTGGTAACCTACGCAGCCGTAGGTAGCATGACGCTCATGACTGCGGATCAGCACGATGGGGTCCCCGCGCCGCTCGGGGCCTGCGGGGTAGTAGGGGAGAGCAGCGGTCCGGCGGCGGTCGGTGGGGCGGTGACCGCCTCCGCCGCCGAGCAGAAGCCGGCCTGGCGCGGGTGGCTGCACGCCGGCATGTTCCCGGCCTCGCTGGCCGCCGGGATCGTGCTGATCTGCCTGGCCGACACGACGCAGGCGCGGATCGCCTGCGCGCTCTACTCGGCCACGGCCTGGCTGCTCTTCGGCGTCAGCGCCGTCTACCACCGCTTCACCTGGGGCCCGCGCGGCGAAGCCGTGCTGCGGCGGCTGGACCACGCGAACATCTTCCTGATCATCGCGGGGACCTACACGCCGTTCACCATCCTGCTGCTGCACGGCGGGCGGCAGCAGCTGCTGCTCTGGCTGGTCTGGGGCGGGGCGCTGGCCGGGATCGCCTTCCGGGTGTTCTGGGTCGGCGCGCCGCGCTGGCTCTACACCCCGTGCTACCTGGCGCTCGGCTGGGCCGCGGTCTTCTTCATGCCCGACTTCCTGCACACCGGCGGCGTCGCCGTGATCACGCTGATGATCGTCGGCGGTCTGCTCTACAGCATCGGCGGCGTGGTGTACGGGCTCAAGCGGCCGAACCCGTCACCGCGATGGTTCGGATTCCACGAGGTCTTCCATGCCTTCACCCTCGGGGCCTTCATCGTGCAGTACGTAGGTGTCTCGCTGGTGGCCTACACCGTGGCCTGAGACGGCGTGGGCCGGGACGCGCTGGCCCGGGGTGCCGTGGCCCGAGGCCGCGTAGCCGGCCCGGCGGTCCGCCGCCCGGGTACGCAGCTCGCGGGCCCGGGCGCAGCGGTCGCAGTGCGCGGCGTCCGGGCGGCCGTCCTGGTGGTGTTCGGCGGGGTGGACGAGATGTCGGAACCGGCGGCCCACGTGGACCATCACCAGCAGCACCTCGACGCCCGCGACCGCCCAGACCAGCGGCGCGCCGCCCCCGAGATAGGCGGCCACCACCGCGAGCGCGGCGCCGACCACGGCGACCGTGCCCCAGAACTGCAGATCCTGAGCATCCTTCACGGCCATCGCCACCTCTCCCCAGCCTGACCCAGCGGCACATCCTATCTACCGACAGTCACGGGGCGTAGTCGATCCCGGGCGAACAATGCATCAATGTTTCATCAACTCCCGGTGCCGCCGGCCATTGACAGCCGAAGTGCCCTCGCGGCCCGCCCGCGAGGGCACTTCGCACGCCCCGGGGGGCGGCTACCCGCGCGCTCTGCGGCGCCTGGCGGCAAGGCCCGCGCCGGCCAGTGCGGTCACGCCCAGTGCACCGGCGGCGGTGGCGGGGCCGACCGCCGTTCCGGAGCCGGCGGCGGCCTGCGGCGTCGTGCTGAAGCCGCCGCCGAGGCCGGCCCGGTCGTAGGCGGAGCCGGGCAGCTTGTCTCCGTACCGCTGGCGCACCAGCTTCTGGTACTCCGCCAGGCTCACCCCGCCGTTGCCCACCGAGGCGCGGGCCTCGGCGTCCAGCGGCAGCACCCGGCCGCCGCGCAGCACGTACCAGGCGTTCAGCTGCGGCTCGCGGAAGACCGTGCCGCCGCCGCCCGCCGCACCGCGGGCCGCGTAGTCGGTCTCGTCGCTGCCGGAGGCGATGTTCACCACGTGCCAGCCGCCGTCCTGCCGCACCGCCCAGACCGAGGCGGTGCGGCCGTCGGCGGCGGCCACCTCGGTGGCGGTGAACTCGGCGCGGGCCACCGGGGCCCCGGCCGTGCCGGCGACGAAGGACGGATCCAGGGTGTAGACCGGCACGGTCGAGCCGACCGGCCGCGGGGCCGCCGCCGCGGCCGCGTTCGCCTCGGCGGCCTGGCTCATCGCCCCGTTCGCACCGGCCGGTGCGCCCTCATGGGCGAAGAACCGGCCCACCTGGTCGAGCACGGCCGGAGCCTGCACCGCCGCGTGCGCGGCGGCCAGGTCGGCGGGGGCGGTGGGGGCCGCGGGGGCCTCGGCGGCGGCCAGCGGGGCGGCGGCGAGGGTGGCCGCGAGGGCCAGCGCGGCCACTGCAAGGAGCTTCTGACGGTTCGTCATCTCAGGCCTCCTCAGGCGCCGATGCCGTACAGCGAGTGGGTCCAGGAGAACGAGCCGTTGCTCACGTAGTAGTTGTAGTCGGCCCAGTTGTAGCGGTAGTCCGACGGCCACGGGTCGCCCCAGTAGACCCAGTTGTTGCCGGCGTCGTAGCCGTACAGCACCTCCATGTGGCCGCCGCCGGAGGACCACTGGATCCGGGTCTCCACTGGGCGGTTGCTGTTGATCTCGTTCTGCACCGTGGAGTAGTACAGGTACCCGTTGACGTAGGAGCCCGGGTTGATGCCGATCCAGCTCAGCGCGTTCTGCACGTCGCCCAGCGCGGCCTCGCTGTTGGGGCAGGAGGAGTTGATCGAGCGGCCGAAGGCGGCGTTGCAGAACTGGTTCTGGGTGTAGCTGTAGCCGAACCAACTGGCGATGGTGTCGCCGCTGGCCGCCCAGCACCAGTTGGAGTTCTGCTGTTGCTGCATGCTGATGTTGAGGGTGCGCCAACTGCCGCTCGCGGCGGCGGAGACGGACCCGGGGGCGGCGGTGCTGGTGCTGTTCCGGGGGGCGGTGGTGCCGGCGGCTTGGGCCGGCGAACCGGTGGCGACGGTGAGCGCCGGGCCGAGGGCGGCCAGTGCGGCGGTCGCGAGCGCCCGGCGCAGCCGGGTGCGCCCGGTGGTGCGGGTTCGGGACATGGCGTTTTCCTCCGTGCGATGGCGGCAGGGAAGGGAAGTGGGGGACACGCGGACCCGGCGCGCCGTCCGGATCGGCGGCGGGTGACGACGAGCATCCGGTCCTTGACCAGCCCTGGTCAATACACCGCGGGGAGCCCCGGAGCGGGGTGTGAACGGCGCCCCGCGGCTGTGAACGCGCGAGCGTCCTGCCGTCCGGAACGGTGACAAGGGCCCACCAAGGTGTGAATATTCACCACCAGCACGTAGGAGGCCCCGCCATGCCGCGCACCGCACCCGCCGTCCCGCCGGAGCTCCTGGCCGCCCTGCGCACCGGCCCGTTCCACCTCGCGCTGCGCACCGCGATCGGCGTGCGCGGCCTGGCCCTGCACCGGGTGCAGCAGCACCTGGAGCGGCGCGGCGTGCGGGTCGGGGTGACCAGCCTGAGCTACTGGCAGCAGGGCCGACGGCGCCCCGAGCGGGCCGAATCCCTGCGCGCGGTCCGGGCGTTGGAGGAGGTGCTGGAGCTCCCGGCGGACTCGCTGACCCGGCTGCTGGGCCCGCGCCGGACCGCCGTGCGGCCCACGGTGCCGGTCCGCCCCTACCGCGACCTGATCTCCCCCGCCGACGCGGTGGACGACCTGCTCGCCGAGCTGCCCGGTCCGCGTGACACCGGCGTGCACACCGTCACCCACATCGAGCGGATCCGGATCGGCGCCGACCGGCGGCTGCTGCGCCGCGACTCCCAGCACGCGGTGCGGGCCCACCGAGCGGGCGTGGACCGGTACTTGGCGATCTACCAGGGCGATCCCGGCTGCGACGTGGGCCTGGTGCGGGTCCGGGCCGAGGAGAACTGCCGGCCCGGACGGATCCGCCGCGACCAGTCGGCGCACCTGGTGATCGCCGAACTGCTGCTGGACCGGCGGCTGAACATCGGCGACACCCACCTGCTCGGCTACGGCTTCGACGACGCACCGGCCGCCGGGCCCAGCACCGAGTACGTGCGCGGCTTCAACTCCGGCACCGGCCAGTACGTGCTGCAGGCCGCCTTCGACCCGGCCGCCCTGCCGGTGCGCTGTCACCGGTTCGCCAGCGCCGGGCCCGGCGCCCATCCGCACGAGAGCGAGGAGTTGACCCTCGACGGGCAGCACTGCGTGCACCTGGTCGGCACCGGGCTCGGCCCCTGCCTGCTGGGCATCGGCTGGTCCTGGGACTAACGCACCGTTCCCTCGAAGAACTTGAGCGACACCGTGTCCTCCACCGGCCGGTAGCCGATCTTCTGGTAGATCGAGTTGGCGGTCGGGTTGGCCAGGTCCGTGTAGAGCAGCACCTGTCCGGCCCCGCGGTCCCGGCCGACCTGGGAGATCCCGGCGGTCACCGCGCTGCCGTAGCCGTGGCCGCGCAGCACGGGCGGGGTGTAGACCGGGCCGATCCGGACCATCCCGCCCAGCACCGCGGAGACCGCCGCCATCGCCGCCGGCTCGCCCGACTCGTCCTCCCAGAAGAAGAGTTCACCGGCCGCGATCCGGCCCCGCAGGTACTGCGGCACCTGCTGCGCCCGGTGGTCCACGTCCACGAAGAAGGCCGTCAGCCAGACCAGCGCCAGATCGAAGTCCTGCTCGGTGACCTGGCGCAGCCGCCCCGCCACCGGCGGCACCGCCAACTCGCCGAGCCGGTAGAGGCGCTGCTCGACCTCCACCTCGACGGTGCCGCCGGTCCGCTTCGCCCAGCAGTCGGCGAAGGCCCGCGCCTGCTCCACCCCGCCGCCGACCCCGGTCAGCACCGGACTCCCGGCCAGCGCCGCCTCCAACTGCACCGCGGCCTCGGCCGGCATGCGGCTCAGCCGCAGCGGGAACGGCGGGGTCTGCACCCAGGCCCCCGCCACCGGCGCGTCCGGACCGGGCCGCCACCAGCCGAAACCGGGCGGCTGCCCGGGATCGCCCTCGGTGGCCCCGCCCCGGGCGAGCCGGTCGGCGAGGGTGAGCAGCACGGTGTTCTCCGCCGGGTGGGCGGAGAGGAACGCGCCCGCCTGCTCGCGGAACTCGTGCACGGAGTGGCTGAAGGTCCAGGTCATCTCCAGATCCTGTGCCATGCCCCGGACCGTCGCACCCGAATTAACCCATGCTCACTCCTGCCTGGCCCCCACCTTCGCGGCCAGCTCCGCCGGATCGGCCGTCGGCGCCTCGCAGGCGAAGTGCCGGCAGACGTAGGCCGCCGGCGCCCCGCCGAGCAGCGGCCGGTCCGCCAGCAGCGCCACCTCCGCGGCCCCCGCCTCGCCACGGGCCACCACGGCGCCCGGCGCCGTACCGAGCAGCGCGGTGCGGTGCAGCGCCGCGGTGCGCGGGTCCTCCGCCGGGCCCACCACGGCCACCTCGCGCGGCCCGTCCAGCAGCGCCTCGGCCGCGGCCAGCCCCCACCCGATGAACCTCGGCGCCCGCCCCGCCAGCGCACCGACCACGCCCAAGGCCCGCTCGGCGGCGGTGCGGTGCAGCTCCGAGCCGGTGTAGGCCGCGTAGCTGAGCAGCGCCTGGGCGGCGGCGGACCAGCCGGAGGGCGTGGCATTGTCGGTCGGATCCTGCGGCCTGCGGATCAGCTCCTCCGCGTCATCCGCCGTGTCGTACAGGCTCCCTGACTTCTCGTCGGTGAACTTCAGCAGCACCACGTCCAGCAGCCCGCCGGCCAGCTCCAGCCAACTCGCCTCCCCCGTGACGGCGTACAGCGCCAGGAAGCCCTCCGCGACATCCGCGTAGTCCTCCAGCACGCCCGCGTTGGCGCCCGCCCTGCCGTCCCGCGAGGTGCGCAACAGCCGTCCCTCGGGCTCCAGATGGACGGCCAGCAGCAGATCCGCCGCCCGCTCGGCGGCGGCCACCAGGTCCGGGCGGTCCAGCAGCGCCCCGCACTCGGCGAGCGCCGCGATGGCCAGCCCGTTCCAGGCGGCCACCACCTTGTCGTCCCGGGCCGGCGCCGGCCGCTCCGCCCGCGCCGCCAGCAGCGCCGCCCTGACCCGCTCGTCCAGCTCGCCGGCCGGCAGTTGCAGCACCGAGGCGCCGTGCTCGAAGGTCCCCTCCGCCGTCACCCCGAACAGCTCGGCCGCCGCGGCCCCGCCCTCCTCCCCCAGCACCGCCGCCAACTCGGCCGGCGTCCAGACGTAGTAGGCGCCCTCCTCGGACTTCCCGGTCCGCTCCGCCACACTGTCCGCATCCAACGCGGACGCGAACCCGCCCTGCTCCGTGCCGAGTTCGCCCACCATGAAGTCCGCGGTCTGCAACGCCACCCGCCGGGCCAGCCCGTCCCCGGTGGTCCGCCACAGGTGCAGGTAGACCCGGCAGAGCAGCGCGTTGTCGTACAACATCTTCTCGAAGTGCGGCACCACCCACGCGTCGTCCACCGAGTACCGCGCGAACCCGCCGCCGAGCTGGTCGTAGATCCCGCCCCGCGCCATCGCCTCCGCCGTGCGCACCACCTGCTCCAGCGCCGCCTGCGACCCGGTCCGCGCATGGTGCCGCAGCAGGAACTCCAACACCATCGACGGCGGGAACTTCGGCGCCCCGCCGTACCCGCCCCGCACCGGATCGAAGCTCCGGCTCAACCCCACCAGCGCTTCCCGCACCTCCCCCTCCCCCGGCGCGGGCACCCCGCCCGCACCCGCGTACACCCCGGCCCGCTCCGCCAACTCCGCCCGGATCCGCCCCGCGACCTCCGCCACCTCATCCCGCCGCTCCCGCCAGGCGGCGTCCACACCCTCCAGCACCTGCCGGAAGCCGGGCATCCCGTGCCGCGGCTGCGGCGGGAAGTACGTCCCGAAGTAGAACGGCTCCTTGCCGGGCGTCAGGAACACCGTCATCGGCCACCCGCCCTGCCCGGTCGCCGCCTGCACCGCCTCCATGTAGACGGCATCGACATCGGGCCGCTCCTCCCGGTCCACCTTGACGGCGACGAACCGCTCGTTGAGGTAGGCGGCGAGGTCGGCGTCCTCGAAGGATTCGTGGGCCATGACGTGGCACCAGTGACACGCAGCGTAACCAACTGATAGCAGAACGGGTACATCACGCCGTTTCGCTTCCTCGAACGCCTCGGGTCCCCACGGCCACCAGTCGACCGGATTGTCAGCGTGCTGAAGCAGATAAGGCGAGGTCACACCAGCCAACCGGTTCATGAGACCCAGCCTCTCACGCCGACACGGCCCTGCCGGTTCGGCCCGCAAGCCCCCGCCCTACTTGGCCGATTTGCACTCATGCGCCATCACGTGGTGAATGCGGATCGCCCCTTTTGCACTCAGGTCGCCCTGCGGACGCTGGAGGTTCTGCCCCGACCCAAAGCCGGTGCCCGACTGGAAGCGGGCAGTACGCTGAGTCGAGCAGCACCGCATCCTCGAAGGAGGTACTTCATGACCGCCGAGATGGTGGCGCCCGCGTGGATGCACACGCAAATCGGCGCGGAGCAGTACGACTCCTGGTCCGAGGAACAATGCGCTGGCATCGAGATCGTGGACGGGATGGTCGTCGTGAGCCCGAGCGCCTCCAAGCGGCACAACCGGCTGGCTCGACTCCTGGCCAATGCCCTGGACGCCGCCGCGGGCCCGGACTGGAACGCCGACACGGACTTCGACGTCCGCTTGCAGGACGTGCCGCTCACCAACCGCCGCCCGGACATCACCGTGTACCGGGCGGAGACCATCGACTTCACACCCACCCGCCCCGAGCACGTGCTGCTGGTCGTCGAGGTCGTATCCCCGGGGTCAGAGACCACCGACCGGATCGTGAAGGTGGACCAATACGCCAAGGCTGGCATCCCCTTCTACTGGCGCATCGAGCAGTCCGCCACCGGCGTTCCGGTCGTCTACACCTACGTCCTCGACCCGGCCAACAGGGCCTACCGGGACGGCGAGGTGTTCACCGGTACGGTGAAGGCCACCGCGCCTTTCCCTGTCACGGCCGACCTTGGGGCCCTGTGAGTAACGAGGAATCGCCCGCGCCCTGGCGCCTCCGACGTCCTGTGGGCTAATTCATGTCCGCAACCGGGGCCTCCAGGCAGCGGCCCCAGCTCGGTCCGGACCGTCCTAGGCGGTTCGGAGGGAAGGTGCAGCGCTTCAACCAGATGCCGACATGCACGTTCTCGCCGAGAACGAGCCGCGTGGGGAGATGCCCCGCTTCATGCGCGTCACCCTGATGGCGTCGCGTCGTTACTCAGGTTGAACTCGTGATGTCGGGCCCAGCATCCACCGGTTGGCGGGTGGCAGTGGGAGCCGAGGTACCACTCAGCAGCAGGCGCTTGGGCTGTCGATCATCAGGCCCATTGCGGTGAGAATCTCCGCATGGCCGAGGAAGTGCAGGGCGACCTCCAAGCCGCCGTCGGCTCCTTCATAGGCAGCCATACCAACCGAGGACACTGCCCCACCGCCTTTGATATGACCTGGCTCGAGCCCGTGCAGAGCGCAAAGCCGCTCGTGTGCCGCCGAAAGGTAGGCCGCCCAGCCGTCGTAGTCCGCAAGGTCCAGGCCGCTCAGCTGGCCGAGCCAGGCATCAACATGAGCCCGAAGAACGACCTCCGGCTCGCGGAAGTCGTGCACCCATCCACACCGCTGCCCGACGCCTCCGTCCGCTCGTACAACCCGGTAGAAGCCCTCCAGCCACGCTTCGGCGGCTCCACGGTGGCTCTCGCACACGGTGACCGTCACAGCCGGGCCCGAACCAACGACAGCGTCCTCGGCAGACTTGAACCCATCCATGACGACCACGGGGGCTTCATCGCAACGATGAATAGCCCGCAAGACCTCATTCACTTGCAACCCCCTGACCGAACTGGCGATCCGCGCAAGGCTAGAGCACCTACCCGCCAGGGCAACAGGCACCTCGCATCCGGTCAGGACAACGCGATGATCAGGCCGGTCTCTGCCAGACAGCCGTCGATAAGATGAGGCCGGTACTGAATCTTCCGAAGGCCGCGCCTGACTGTCCGCACGAGGTGATCCGGATCCGCGAAGGCGACGTTGGCCAGGAACCCTCGCCGCAGGAGCGACCAGATCCCCTCGACCGGGTTGAGGTCCGGTGCGTAGGCGGGCAGCTGATAGACAGTCAGCCAGTCCTGGGCGGCGATGAACTCCTTCATACCGGCTGCGAGATGGGTGTTCAGGTTGTCCCAGATCAGCACGATCGGGCCGTCGAGCTGGTTGTGGGCCGCGACGATCAGGTCACGATAGTCGCTCCAGGCGAAGCTCTTGCGCCCCTTGCGCTTGCCCTGGCCGTCGTCCAGCCGGGGCCGGTAGATCAGCCGCGACCGCTCGCCGGACTTGTAGCAGGTCAGGGCGGCGATCGAGACCCGCCGGCGGGAGCGGCCGCGTACCCGAACAACGGGTGTGCGGCCGCGGCGTCCCCAGGTCCGGGCCCGTGGTGGCGTCATCGACACCCCGGCCTCGTCCTCGAACACCAGCCAGGCCCCGGTCGCCGCCACTAGGCTTTTACCTGCGGCCACACCTGCTTCTTCCACACCTCGACCGCACTGTCGTCGCGCTCGATCGCGCGGCGGATGGGTTGCTGGCAGGTCCAGCCGTTGCGCCGCAACAGCTTCCACACGCCCTGGACCGTATAGGAGACGTGGAACCGTCGGCCGATCACAGTCTTGATCCGCGCCAGCGTCCACCGCTGGTCCTCCCAGCCGTGCGCCAGCGGGCCCTTCTCCAATTCGCGCTCAAGCATCGCGAACTGGCTCTCGCCCAGCCTCGGTAGTGACTGCGGTCCCTTCGATTCCAGGGCCGCCGAGCCGCCTTCCCGCCAGGCCCGGCGCCACCGCTCGACCGACCGCACCGTGACCCGGAAGTCAGTGGCGATCACCGTGTTGCTGTCACCACGCTCGAACCGCTCAGCGGCATCAAGCCGCACCCGCTCCCGGCGCTGCTGTTCCTGGGCAGTGAACCCGCCCCCCTGCGCGTATCGCACGACGAGGGCATACCCACGGCGCGATGGCTCTCAGCCCTACGACAACGCGAGTTCAATCTGAGTAAGTACTTGCCGGCAGACCTAGAGGAATGGCTCCACGGTCACGCACGCCGAACCAACTCTTCGCCCTACGAAGTGATCAAGGAAGCCCTTGAAGCATACTTGGGAGTCTCACGGACCGGGACCTGACGATCTGTCGCATGCCAGAAGGCAAAGCGTACGGCTCCGCGAGGTCGGCATGCGGGCGTGTCATGAGACATCGAAACGGTGGGGAACAGGTCAACCACTCCTGCCAGCAGCCGGCGTACCTGCGGCTGGGCACGGCGGCGGAGAACCGGGCCGACGGGGTCGCGCCGACGCGATCCAGGCGGCCCCCTCACCGACCTCCGCGACCCGCCGGACGTACCCGCGGGCGGCTCTGGCTGGCGGCTGAGCCTCTCGCAGGTCGGCTGTGCCGGACCCGCAGATCACCTTCACTGCTGTGTCGGCCGCGGCCTGCGGCCGACAGCCTCCTACTCCTCAGCGGCGACAGCGGGTTCGCTGCCCTCCAAGCGCTGGCGGATGCTGGCGTACCGCTCGGGCGACCATGCGGGTGAGGCGGCCAGTTGCTCCTCGACCCAGGCGTCCATATCTCTGCCCAACTGCTCATCGTGCGTATCCACGTCACTACTCCTTGGAAGCGCACCAGTTCAGGCACTCTTGCTTCTCTACCTACACAGGCACCAGTTGATGTTTCGTCAGAAACGGTAACCAATGGCAGGATGCGTACCCCATCGAGAGGAGGATGGGTACGTCCCGCCTTGCCGCTTCTGACATCGCCTCCTCTCCCCACTCCCACCAGTCCACAGGATTGGTGGCGTGCTGCTGGAGATAAGGCGACTGGGCGTGCACCAGTCGATTCACCATGAGGGCAGTATCCCCCAGCCCACCGACTCGCCGTGCGGAGTGTTCAGCCAACACGCCGAGGAGCTGCAGCTCGGCACCTGCGCCGACGCTCTACAGCGGCCCGACGGATTCAGCCTGCCGTTGGCAGCCTGGCCCACACCACTGGCGCCCGCGGACTCACGAGAGTTGGTGAAGGCGGCCACTGACGAGGCGGTCACGGGTAGGCTCGGCACTCCGGAGTATCGCGGTAGGGGCAAGAGATTGAGCGAGCCGTTTTCTGAAATCGAACTCACGCAGGCAGTCGCCGTACTGCGGCAGCAGCTGGTCGCTGCCGCGACAGCAGTCAGTGACCAGGAACCCATCTTCGAGGTTCGGGACCTGACCATGGAGTTCTCAGTGGAACTGCGCAAGGACGCCCAGGCCAAGGCGGGGTTTCGAGCCTGGGTGGTCTCCGGCGAGAGCGGCGTCGCCGTAAGTGGGAACCGGGCGCACCGGGTCACACTCACCCTTGCGCCGAAGAACGCGGCGGATGGCGGCAGCTGGATCATCGGCAACCCCGAAGCCGCCGACCTTACGGAGTTCAATGGCGAGCGGCAGCTCCCATAGGGGCGGGGAGCCACTCTCGGGTTCTGTTCCGTGGCCGGAGATCGCAATCGTCGAAGGCGGGAGTCAGGGCACCGGCCGCCTACTTGGGGCCAGGCTCGTTCTGACCGCGGCGCATCTGCTGGGCGACGGGCGAGTGCGGGCCACGGTTCCCCGCGGCCTGGGGACCCGCACCTGCCAGGTGCTCTGGAACGGTGCCGACGAACGATGTGATGCGGCGCTGCTGCTGGCGGATTCAGACCTGGTTGGCGCCGAGCCCGGAGCCGTTCAGTGGGGCGAGCCGGGAGACACCGACCCGTGGCCCGGGTGCGTGGTTCTCGGTTTTCCTCGTCCGCAGCGCAGTGGGAGGCAACCCGACACGGAACAGTTCGTCGGCACGCTCAAGCCCGGATCATCCATCGTTCGGGGACGCTACGTGATCGACGGGGACCACTCCGCCCCGCAACCGGTCGCGGGCGGCTCTCCGTGGCAGGGCATGTCCGGTGCACCGGCGACCTTGCGGGGCCATGTGATCGGAGTGGTCACCCAGGACCCGGCCGGCTGGGGGCACAGTCGGCTGGAGGCCGTCCGGGCCCGGACCCTGCTGGAGAACGGCGAGTTCTGTAACCTCGTCCATCAGCACACGGGGCGTCGCCCCGTACTCCGCGTCCTGGCCCGGGCGGCCGGCGGCGAAGAGGGCACCGACCGGGCCGGTGGGTTCCGCTGGGATCGGGTCTCGGACCTGTCGGCCACGGACTTCGAAGTGCACCCGGTGCGCCGGGAAGCCGGATTTCCGAGGATGGTGGAATACGTTCCGCGAAGCTTCGAAGGGGACCTGGAGGTCTGTCTCACAGAAGCTTCGAAGGGCGGTGGGTTCGTTCTTCTGACCGGCCCTTCGGCAGCGGGCAAGACCCGCTCGGGCTTCGAAGCGGTTCGCCGTACGCTGCCCGATCGGCTACTGTGCCGCCCTTCGGGTGCTGCGGACCTGCGGGCGCTCGTCGATGCCCACCTGCCCGACGCGAAGCACCTGGTGTGGCTTGACGACCTGGAAAGGCATCTGCACAACGCAGGTCTCACTCCCGAACTGCTGGCGCACCTCCAGCGGCGGGGCACGGTCGTCGTAGCGACCCTACGGTCCCAGCTGTATGCGGAGCTACTGGAGCAGGACGGCGTCACCGGCTCCTTCGGGGAATCCTTGTATGGGCCCCGGGCGGCCGGTCGCGTCCTGCGTCAGGCCCGTCACGTACCCGTTCCGCGTCGATGGTTCGGGTCGGAGCGGGACAGGGCATCGAAGGTAGACGACCCGAGGATCATCGAGGCCCTTGCGGCGGGTGAGCAGTACGGACTCGCCGAATATCTGGCCGCTGGTCCGCAGTTGGCCAAGCTGTGGGAAGCGGGAGCCAGCCACCGGCCTCGAGGAGCCGCCCTGGTGGCTACCGCTGTTGACCTCGCGCGCACCGGTCTCACAGGTCCGCTGCCGATCGATGCCATCGAGGAACTGCACACCGACTACCTGCGCCGGATGGGCGGTGCTGTGCTGCGCCCCGAGCCATTGACGGAGGCCTGGAAGTGGGCGAGTAGTGAATTCCTCGGCGTCACAAGCCTGTTGGTGCCATCTGAAGGTGGTGGCTGGCGCCCCTTCGATTACCTGGTCACCGAGGTCAGCCGTGTTCAGGGGCGGTCCGACGTGCTGGGCGACGCCGTATGGCGCAAGGCGCTCGACCTAGCGGAGGGCCGGAACCGGTCCCTGCTTGCCTTGTCCGCACTGACAGCGGACCGTCCCGACATCGCGGCGGCGGCGCTGCGTCTCCCAGCTGAGTCGGGGGAGGTCGAGGCGATGGTGGGCCTTGCGGCCGTGCTGATCGAAAGTGGTGACCGCGAGAAGGGGGAGCTGTGGCTTAGGAAGGCGGCCCGCCAGGAGGACGGGACCGCCATGCTGAGCCTCGGCTCGTTCCTCGTATTTCACGGCAACCGGGAGGAGGGTGAGAAGTGGCTGGAGAGAGCCGTGGAAGCCGGCCGCGCTCAGGGGCTGAGGTTGCTCGGCGACCTGGCCGCGCAAGACGGTGAGGACAAGACCGCGGCAGAACTATGGAGACGGGGAGCGGAGCGGGGCGATGACGAGTGCGCCGTGAAGTACGGCAACCTGCTGCGGCAGCAGTACCTCACGGTGGACAACCGAGGTGCATGGTTGAAGGAGTCAGCTGATCGGGGCCTCTCCGCCGCAGCGCTGGCATTCGCTGGCTGGCTTGCCTACCGGAAGCAGAAGGACGCAGCGGCTTATTACCTGGTTCGGGCACGGGAAGGCGCCTTGGCCGCTGCGGAGGACGGCAATCCTGACGCCATGATCACCCTCGGCACCGTGTTGGCGTGGGAGGGTGATCCGGAAAGCGCTGAATCGTGGTTCCGCAAGGCCCGCCAGCGCACCCCCTTGTTGATGCCCGACTGGCGGCTGGTCCGCGCGGAGGCCGATAGGGGCGGGCTCCAGGTCATGGCGGTGAGCAAGACCACCGAGGAACGGCTAGCGCCTGGGCAACTCTCAGACGTGATGCAGGGATTGTGGCCACTTGATTGTCAGTACTGCGGGCTTTCACTGGGGAGGGGGGTGCCAGCGCTTCGCGTGTTCGAACAACCGTGGGGAGCCACCGCCAGCCTGTACCACCTGGGGATGTGCCACTACCCCGAATGGACTGATAACGACGGCACCCGCCGTGACAGCAGCCTCGGCATCTTCAAGATCATTGGCCCGTCAGAGCCTCGTCTGACTTGGACTGCGAGTGCGGCTCGCACACCTCAGGTTGTGCTGGACGACAAGAATCCAGTGATCATGATGGTGAACGCAGGCATTGAATCCGTCGAACTGGCCCAACGCGACGACGGCCAGTGGCGAATGGCGCCGTCTTACATTCACCAGCAGCAAGGGATGGTGCCTGCTGACAGTGCGCTCAACACCGTTCGCGGAGTCGCAACTGTGCTTCGGGGAAAGCTGACCGTGAGACTCGGCGTTGAAGAGTGGTCGTCCAGGGTCTCGCGTGACATGAAGCGCTTGATCAAACGCCAGGGCGGAGTGCTGCTCTTCATTACGTCAGGCCTGCCGCCTGTGAAGCCGAACGAGGCAGTCCTGAATCTGGCCTTGTCGGCACCTGACGTCGTTGCTGGGTGGGTACCGGTGCTCCAGAATGAACGCGGGTGGCGACGCTGGAGAAGCGGCCTTGGCTGACACCCCGGCCACGGCCCCACCTGCAGTCAGGTGCCCAGGTGCTCGGTGAAGATACCGATGAGGACGCGGTTGCCGTGTTCGGGGATCGGGAGTGAGAAATGCACCCGGTCGCGGTCCCACAGGCGCTTGCCGTGCCATTCGCACCGGTAATCGTGTCCCTTGTAGGTGACCAGGCGCTGATCCCAAGCGCTGGCGTTCTTTCGGGTCTGGGGGCTCTCGGGGGAGATATCGAGCCCGCGGGCGGAGAAGACAGCCATGACCTGGTTCTGGTCACCCTTGTGGCGGGTCAGAACGTCCGCGAAGTCGTCACTGATGGCGCCCAGGAGATCCACGAGCCAGGACCTGACGTCCTCGTAACTTCCATCGAAGTGGCGAAACGCCAGATCGTCCGCGTAGACCAAGCCGGGGAACGCGCGATCCGCCAAGACGAAGAACTCGCGTTCGGGAACTTGCTCCCGGCCGATGACCCCCCGCCAGAAGAGCGGCGCAGCCCCGGGATCAGTGAGTAGGTGGAGCTCGACCGGCCCTGCATCGCTCTCCACTGTGGCCCAGCCCGCCGGGCGAGGGCCGCGCGGCACGATCAGGCAGGACATGGAGCGTCCAGTGCGCGCGCGGGCCACCACGTGCCCCAGGCCGAACGACGGCTCAACGGACATGCCGCCGATGCGCACGGTGGGTGAGAGGTCCTCCTCGACGGGTTCGATCGCACGGCACTTGTCCAGGAGACGGGCGAGCCGGACACGGTCGTCGCGCGGGACACGCCGGTCTTGGGTATAGGCGAGGTCCGCCAGGGTGACCTGCTCCCAGCACTCCACGCTGTAGGCGGGGATCATGACGGCAGCCTGCCGGCCGTCCGCGAAGGGAGCCAAAAGCTCCGCGAACAGATGGACCAGGTGGCCGAGTTCGTCGTCATCGGCGTCACGCCAATCGAGACTGTCCTCGTCGATCACCACCCGGTAGTCGTCATCGGCGCCGCCTGGCATGGGCCAGCCCTCCGAGATCGGTCTCGATCTGATCGAAGAACCCGGCCGGCCAGCGGTCCAATTCGCCGTGGTCGCTGACTCGCACTGTTTGAGCCCCAGCCTCGTCGAAGTAGTGGACGACCATGTCCTGCGCAGCCAGTGAGTGGTCTTGGGCTACCGCGAGACGGGCGCCATTGAGGACGTGGTCGCTGTGGGTCTCCACCACAACGTGGACGCCGCTACCTGCCACCTGAGCCAGGAACCGGCCCAGCCGGGACTGTCCTGCAGGATGCAGGTGGGCCTCAGGGTTCTCCACCAGCAGCATGTCACCGGGCGAGGCCAGGACTCCAGCGACGACGATCGGCAGGGCGTAGGACACTCCGAAGCCCGTGTTCGACGGTCGAATCACGTGGCGTTCGCGATCGCTCTCCTCGAACCTGATGGTGCTTGCCAGCGTGCCCGGGGCGACGCGGGCCTCGATCGCCACCGGACGGATGATCTGCGAGGCCCACGCCTCAATGTGCTTCAGCGGTGATACGACATCGACTGAAGGATGTCTCAAGGGTTCTCGCACCTCGCGCCGCGGGCCAGACGCGCGTGGCCCTGACACCATAGCCAGTACCTGAGCAGTGAACTCGCCGTGCACCCCGACCTGGATCCGATCGGGCTCCTGCGGAGACAAGGACAGCACGTCCCGAGGGCCGAGCCGCTCCGCGCACAGGTAAGTGAACCCTCCTTCAGTGACGCCGATCCCGGGTACCACCCTGTCCGGGACCTGTGCGCATGTGAGATACAGCGCGTCGGGGTCCTCAGGGACATCGAAACGGAACGACCAATCCTCACCGGTTTGATCGCTGAAGAAGCCGACCTCGATCACCGACTCGGTCGCGTCCCGGTTCAACACGTCGTAGATGGTCCCGAGTGCTAGGTCGAACGGCCCGTTCAGGTGGAGTGCACGGTCAGGAGCGGTGGACGCGTGCCGAGCCAAGAGGATTGCTTGCAGGACCGTGCTCTTCCCGCCACCGTTGACACCGGTCAACACGGTCAATGGCCGCAGCGGAAGCGTCACGTCGCGAAAGCACTTGAAATTCTTGATCGTCAGCTGGCTGATCACAGACCCGCCCTCGCATCCTCGGCGGCCGCCTCAAATCGGTAGCTCACACGTCGACGGTCCGAGGTCGAGGAGGTAACCGAGTTGAGGTACTCGATATCGACAGTCATACGCTGACGCGCCGCATCAACGATGTCATGTTTACGGCCTGAGAGGTCGTCAAGCTGGTATGGCGCCAGAGCAATCGACCAGGTTTCAAACAATGCCCGGTTAATAGGGCTACGCTCCTCGGAGCCCATCGGCCACTTACGGAAGGCACGTCCCCCGAAGACCTCGTAGGCGTTGGCCATCGCGCTGACGAAAGCATGTTCCAGTGCGTCGACGCGGGAGTCCGAGCACTGCTCGGGGTCGTCCAGCAACTGGGTGGCATGCATGAGGAAGTTCTCCATCACCGGCAGCTCCATGTAGGCTTTCAATCCGAGCAACCAGAACGCGGCGAACCGCAGAGCCATCTCGCGGTCGTTCATCCGGATGTGATCGGTCAGACCGTTCGTCGCCAGCGCAAACTCACTGCTGTGTGTCATACGGCGCAGGATCTCGCGGCTGCGCGGCTTGGACATGCAGTGGCGAATCTCCTGGGCATTGAGAGGCGTACCGCCGGTGTTGATGCGCTTGAAAATGTCGTACATGACGTCCGCTGGCGTGGTCGGATCAATCACGTTGATGATCAGCTGAGTGTTGTAGATCCGACGCTGCCACTGCACGGCAAGGTCAGAGAACCGACGCCCTTCAACGTCTTTAAGGTACTCAAGTCCCTTGAGCGGAAATCCGCGGCCGCGGACGAATTCATGCAAGGTGGACAGGCGCTGCAATCCATCGACCACGTGGAAGGCCCCATCGCGGTCCTCCGCGAAGTAGAACGCCGGGAGAGGGATATTCAACAACAGCGACTCAACTAGCAGGGACTTCTGGTTGTCCTTCCATACCTGGCCACGTTGAAAGTCGGGGGCAAGTTCCAGCGCATCTTCATCGATCTGATCGAGGATGTTTCGAAGCGAGAAGGTGCTGGTAGTGACACGAATCTGAGCCGGATTCCAGGGCCGTTCAATAACAGGCCCCCCAGTACTGGAATCCTCCACCTCAACGCCCGTCGCCAGGCCTTCGAATACATCCTCCACCACGTCTGGCCCAGCATGCGCACCCTGCGAAGTCATGAGGGCATCCTACGGGTCCTGCCCCCGGTCCGGGCCGGACCTGCAACCGAACAACCGACTCAGAAGCAACTGACACGGATCGTGTGGGCCATTCGCTCTGCCCCACGATGGTCATCGGCTGCGCCGACCTTCGACTGCTATCCCGCGCTGGGCAAGGCGGCCGCCGTCCTCGACTCAGGCGTTCAAGCCCTACCCGAGCCGCTCATCGTCTGCATCCATGTCGCTACTCCCCGGAAACATCCGAGGTCAGGACTACTGGTTCTGTTCAGTCACTAGCACCGCTGGCATGCCGCGTACCCGACGCTCAGGGGGGGGGGGGGGGGGGGGGGGGGGGGGGGGGGGCGGGCGGGGGGGGGGGGGGGGGGGCGGGCCC
>NZ_JBIAGU010000013.1:0-172427 GCF_042869935.1 Kitasatospora sp. NPDC006697 | reverse complement strand
CCCCGCCCCCCCCCCCCCCCCCCCCGGCGCGCCCCCGCGCGCCCCCCCCCCCCCCCCCCGGCCCCCGCCGCCCCCCCCCCCCCCCCCCCCCCCCCCCCCCCCCCCCCCGCCGCCGCTCCGCCTCGGCGAACGCCTCGGGGGACCACTCCCATCAGTCCACGGGGTTACCGGCGTGCTGCAACGGATACGGAGACGTGGAGTCTGCAAGTCGATTGGGCATGCTCCATGGTCCCGGCCCCGATCAGCCGACACGGGGACATCGGTTGGCCGGGGCGGAACCCGCTGCACTCGTCTGCCTCCCCCGGCAGCGGGAATCAAGATGGCCTGGCCGGCCATGAGGGGTGTGTGGCAGCCGGGCCGGCCACGAGACGGTGGAGAAGATGGTGTAGCCGCCCAGGAACGGGCGCGCCAGGGGACGATTGGCAGACGTATTGCTAACCAAACGGCGGGGCGAGGCCATCTTCAGCCGGATCAGAGCGAGCCGGGCAGCGTAGCACGAACCACGTGAACAACCGAGGTCCGCCACAGCATCGCTGTCACGCAGGCGAAAGCAGCCCGAGGTTGGTGAGTCGGTACTCCATGGCCTGGATGCTCACATCGAAGTCGGCCGCGATGCGCTTGACGATGTCAACGTCGGCAACGTGCGCATCACGCTCCAGATGGTGATGCAGACGTTCTGCGACGAGGAACTTCGGCATAAGCAGGGCGGCTGCGAAGGCGTTGGCCTGCATCTCCTCCTCGTCGGTTGCCGTACTCGATGTCGCATCCCGGAAGTTGACCTTGACCTGACGATCTAGGATCAGGGGCTTTCCCGGGTGGAGTACGAGGTGTGCAATCTCATGGGCGATGGTGAAGCGCTGCCGCTTCTCGCCATTCAATGCGTTGACGCCAATGATGGGGGGCTTGCCGTCCTCGCGAAACAGCATCCCGGAGACGTCCCGGCTGTCGAAAGGCCGGAGGTGGATGCGAGCGCCGAGGTGGTGGGCGACACGGTCAACGGGCACGGGTGCAGCGTGGATCCCCAACTCCTGCAGAAGGCCCTCTGCCTTCGCCTCGATCAGGTGCCTGTTCCTCATCGCCAGCCCTCCTCTTTCCTACCGGACCGTAGCATCTAAATGATCAGGCAGTTGCATGAAGCGGCTGTCCGTCCGGGAAACGTTCGTCTTCGGAATCGGTACCGGGCGGGGCACCTTCCTCATTCAGGACGTCGAGCACCCAGCCCAGGAGTTCAGGCGAGGCGACACCCGCAGCAACTTCGGACGGCACATTGACCGAGTTGATCGCGACTCCGTCCGCGGCCCTGAGCGCCTCTTCGAGAAGGCGAACCGGATCGGCGTTCAATCCGCGGGCAACCTTGACCATCAAGGCGACGCTGAGAGCCTGCCGGCCCTTCTCGATGTTCGTGATCGAGGTCCGGGTCAGTTCCACGCGGTCGGCGAGCTGTCCCTGCGTCAGCTCCTTCTCGTTCCGCAGCCGCCGCACGAGCTGTCCGAGTTGTCGATTCAGATCCTCCGCCACACCGTGAGTGTCATGCCCAGCGGGCGCGATGTCAATTTAAGTGACCCGCAGAGACCCGCGACACCGGGGCAGATGTTACTATGATTGACATGTAGCCTATGTGAGGTCATCCTGCTTCACATGTCTGTCTTGTGTGGATCTTCCGCGCCCTGACGCTCGGCGCGGGCGGAGGGTGGGTGCATGGGCGGGGAGAACTCCGTGGAGTCGGTGGGCGACGGAGCCACCGCGGACCAGGGAAGGGCCGGAGCGGGCGGCCGGTTCCAGATCCTGTCGCTGGACGGCGGCGGACTGCGCGGGATCTTCTCCGCAGCGGTCCTGGCCAGTCTGGAAGAGGACCTCGGCATCTCGATCGCCGACCACTTCGATCTGATCGCCGGAACCTCGACGGGCGGCATCATCGCCCTCGCACTCGGGCTGGGCCTGACGCCGCGCGAGATCGTCGAGTTCTACGTCCGCCTCGGGCCAACGGTCTTCCGGGACTCCACCGCCCGTCGCCTGCGCCAGGTGGTGAAGTCCAAGTACTCCGACGACCCACTTCGCGCTGCCCTAGTCGACGTGTTCGGAGAGCGCACATTCGGGGAGAGCACCAAGCGCCTGATCGTGCCCTCGTACAACCTGGTCAGCGACGACGTGTACCTCTTCCGGACGCCACACACCCCTCGCCTGCGCCGGGACTGGCGCGAACGGGCTGTCGACGTCGCGATGGCGACCGCCGCCGCGCCTACGTACCTGCCGGCCCTCCCGCTCGCCGGGAACCGTCTGGTCGACGGCGGTGTCTGGGCGAACAATCCCTCGATGGTCGCTCTCGTAGAGGCCGTGGGTCCGCTGGGCATCGCACTGGACAAGATCAGCATGTTCAGCCTGGGCACCCTGAGCGAGGTGCGGCACCGCAGTCGCCGACTCGACCGAGGCGGCCTCGCGGCGTGGGCCAGGTCGATCTCCGATGTCCTGCTGCGCGCGCAAAGCATCAGCGCGAACAACCAGGTCCACCATCTACTCACCCCAGAGCGGCTGCTCCGGCTCAACCCGACAGTGCCGCCCGACGTCATGGCTCTGGACTGTGTGGACGCCGACGACCTTATCGGCCTGGCGGCGCACGCGAGCCGCCGGGCGGCCCCCGACTTCACCGACCGCTTCGCGGGCCACGTCGCTCCGGCGTTCATCCCCTGCTACAAGAAGGACTGAGGCCCTATGGACTCCATGGAAGAGATCATCTCCAAACTGCTCAGCGGGGGCGCTGAGATCCTCGATATCCCGTCGGACCTGCGCGATCTAGCGATCTCGCGGTACGAGGACGTCGGGAACTGGCTGGGCACCACCGGCGGGCCGGCGTGGTTGGTGTATCCGCAGGGCTCGTTCCGACTGGGAACGGTCGTTGCACCGTTCAGCCCGTCAGGCGGTTACGACATCGATCTGGTCTGTTGGCGGGACCTGGCGAAAGAGTCCACCACGCAGGACGGGCTAAAGAGCATGGTGGGCGAGATGCTCGACGAGTACATGAGGCAGAAGAACCTGGAGGGCGGTGACGGACCGACCAAGATCGCCGCGTCCCGTCGCTGCTGGACGCTGTCATATCCCGAGCACGACTTCCACCTAGACGTACTGCCGGCCATCCCCGACCGCGAACACGACGAGCCCACGAGCATCCTCCTCACGGACACCAGCCTGGTTCGGTGGCAGCACAGCAACCCGATCGGCTACGCACGCTGGTTCCGAGACCAGTCCGCGGAGATGCGCTCCGTGCTAGAGAAAATGGCACGCGCCGACAACGTCGCCGAGGTCCCCGAGTACCGCGTGCGCACAACCCTGCAGCGGCTCGTGCAGGTCCTGAAGTGGCACTGCGGGGTCCGCTTCGCGGCGGATCCGGAGAACCGTCCCCCGTCCATCCTGATCACTACTCTCGCCGCAAGGGCGTATGGAGGCGAGTCCGACCTGTACTCCGCGACGCTCCTTGCCGTGCAGCGGATGCCGCAGTTCATCGAGCACCGCGACAACGGCGCGTGGTGGGTGCCGAACCCGGTCCACGAGAGCGAGAACTTCGCCGACAAGTGGAACGACTACCCTCAGCGCCGGGTGAAGTTCCTCGCGTGGCTCAAGGACATCACCACCCTGCTCGAAGACGCCGCGCGCATGCGTGGCCAGGGCCTGGAGGAGGTCGTGGCCCGGCTCGGGAAGAGCTTCGGCATGGACCCCATCGAGAAGGCTGCCAGGCGGTACGGCGACGAGATGCGCGGCCTTCGAGAAGCTGGCTCCCTGTCCATCGCAACCGGGACCGGACTCCTCTCCACCTCCGGCGGCCGCCTGGTCCGGAACCACTCGTTCTACGGCAGCCATGGCCAGTAGCAAGCGCCTCAGCCTGGCGTCACAGGCATTCTCCCTGCGCCACGCCTACCCGCAGGGCCGCGGCCGCATCGAGAGAGGCGGGCGACTGGTCTTCGACGTGCAACTGCAGCCCACGATCGCCAGCTGCACCTACTCAGTCCGGATCGAGTACGCCCTCGGACGCCAGCCGCAGGTGCGGGTCCTCGACCCTCCCCTACGACTGCGCGAAGGGGCTTCCGAGATCCCGCACATCTACTCGGCGAACAGGATCTGTCTGCACCTGCCGGACGAGTGGACCGCTGACATGCAGATCGCGGACACCATCGCACCCTGGTTGAGTGAGTGGCTTGCCCACTACGAGTTGTGGCTGGCCACAGGGACATGGCTGGGCGGCGGGCACGAAGCAACCGCCCCGTCGGAGCCAGAGAGCAGCCGAGGTTCTTCCAACCAGCAGTCACCGCCGGACAGCCAGCCATCGAAGTAGCCGTCGACAAACGACACGGTTCGCCGTGGATTGACGAGGCGTCGGCGATCTCGAAGCTCCGAAGTGCTCCACCCCTTGGAGGCCCTGCACAGGCCACAACGCTCTGCCGTGAAGCACTCCTTCATGCTCTTCAGCAAGGAGCGAGCCACCTGGCGCTAGCCTCACCATTGAGTCGATGACCGCTGCGCGACCAAAACCGGGGCTACTCAACCCGCGGCTCCGCATCGCCGTCACCCAGGACGGCAAAAATGCTGGCCAGCTGATCCGGCGTCCAGTCCGGCGAGCGAGCGATGTGCCGCTCCACCCAGGCATCGATCTTCGCTTCTTGATCATCACTACTGGCACTCATGCCACTACCCCCTGACATGCTGCCAGGTGAGAAGCTATTGCTTCTCTACGTACACTGGCACCAGTGGCAGGCGGCGTAGCCGACGGAGAGCAGGACGGGGACGCCACGCCGCTCGGCTTCCGCGAACGCCTCGGGGGTCCACTCCCACCAGTCGACGGGGTTGTCGGCGTGCTGGAGCAGATAGGGGGAGGTGGCATCGGCCAGACGGTTCACCATGGCCGCAGTATCCCAGCCGACCAGCCCGCTGAGTGGAGCCCCTGGCCAACACGCCAGAAAACCGGCTCTCCATCCACTCCAGCGCTTCGAGCGCGCAGGACCGCTTGAGTGGATCAAGAAAAGTCAGCGCCACTCGCCGCAACCCAGCGAACTGACCAGGGTGTTGGTCCGGAAGCCCTCGGAGCACATCGCGCTTCCGCGGCACGAGGCCGCCAGGCCCGCGAGGTCGGCAAGCTTCACAGTGACCATCGTAAGTCCCGGTCGTTCCAGGCCCGTCCCTGGACAGCGTGCACACCCCGTGCAGTCGGCCGCCGACCGCTGCCGTCAGCGGGCGTCCAACTCCGGCCGGGGCAGCTCGTCCAGGTCGAGGGTGTACGTCCGCCCGTCGGCCAGCTCGATGGGCAGCTTGCCCGAGCCGTACTTGTACGTGTGGGCCGCGATGTAGCCGGAACCGGTGGGCTGGGTGTGGACAACGACCTCCGCGGCGTACGGGTCCACCACCACGTAGACCGGGATGCCGTAGCGCCCGTACTTTGCCGTGCAGTCGTCGTAGTCCTTGCGCGCGGAGGAGACCGACACCACCTCAGCGATCAGCAGCACGTCCTCGAAGCCGTAGCGCTTGCCCTGCCGCTGAGCATCCTCCCGCACGATCGCGAAGTCGGGGGCCGAGTTCTCGTCAGCCGGAAAGTCGATGTAGACGTCGGAGATGACCTTCGCGTGCCGACCGAGAGCGAGAGAGTCGATCTGCATCGACCTGATGGTGCTGGAGTGCTCCTCACTCTGCGGAGTCATGACCACCTTCCCGTCGGTACCGAAGAAAACCACGTACCCCGCGGGGAACTCGGTGTGCATGACCGCGTCGACGCTCATCAACAACTCCTTCCCATCGACCCTCAGCATAAGGCGCCCCGGGCCCACTCGGGGGCCGCCGCGAAGAGTGTCAGCAGGGAAGGTGCGGTGCAGCGTGGACAGTCGCCCCAACGTGCACGGCACTACCGGACCGCCGGCTGGTCTTCGCCCCAGGCGTCTGTCTGCCTCCCCAACTACTCATCGTCCGTGCCCATGCCGGTACTCCTTGAAAACTTCCCAGGTCAGGAATACCGGGCTGGGTAAGTTCACTGGCGCCAGAGGCAGGCAGCGTAGCCGACGGAGAGCAGGACGGGGACGCCGCGCCGCTCGGCTTCCGCGAACGCCTCGGGGGTCCACTCCCACCAGTCGACGGGGTTGTCGGCGTGCTGCTGCAGGTACGGGGAGGTCGCGTGGGCCAGCCGGTCCGTCATGGGGGCAGTATCCCAGCCCATGCGCCGGTGCCGGGGAGCGCTTCACCAAACACGCCGGGGCCCAGCACGGCGCACCACGAACTCGCGGGCCGGGTTCCGGGGTTGGCGCGGCGTGGAGTGCGGCCCTCCGGGGTTGATGCTTCGGATTTCGACACGCTAGGCTCGGCGGGCGCTTCGAAAAACGAAGCACGAAGCCGTCCTGACTGCTGACGATCCGTCGCCGGGGCCGCTCGATTCCCCGGCACACTCGTCCGAACACCGGAGGTTTCCATGGTCAAGGGCTACTGGGTCAGTGTCTACCGCACCGTTTCCGACCCCGCGAAGCTGGCCGCCTACGACGAGCTGGCCCGGCCGGCTGTCCGGGCCGGGGGCGGGCGGGTGCTCGCCCGCGGCAGCCGGGTCGTCGCCCATGACGCCGGAATCGCCGAGCGCACCATCCTGATCGAGTTCGACAGCTTCGAACAGGCGGTCGCGGCACGCGAGAGCGCGGCCTACCAGGAGGCGCTGGTCGCCCTCTCCGACGGCGTCGAGCGCGACTTCCGCATCATCGAAGGCGTCGACTGACCGGCGTGCGCACGCCGAGGCCGGTCCGCGGAGGGCGGGGAACCCCGGTCGGCGTGCGGCCGGGGTTCCCCGAGGTGGTGGGTGCCGGTCAGTGCTGCAGGGTGAGGACGCCCGGCCGGTAGGGCAGCTGGTCGTAGGGGCCGCTCGCGGCCGGCGACCGGCCCTGGTAGAGGAACTGCAGGTTGCAGGGGTCGATGGTCATCGTCTGGTCGGGGTTGTCGCGGACCAGGTCGCCGTGGCTGATGTCGTTGGTCCAGGTGGCGCCGCTGTTGGCCTTGCCCGCGAAGGGGTTGTTCTCACTGGCGGCCTGCGGGGTCCAGGAGCCGGCCAGGCTGGAGGAGGTGAAGGAGCGGAAGTAGCGCCCGTTCGCGCCCATCGCCTCGACGATCATGAGGTACTGGTTCTGGCCCTGGACCTTGTAGACCTGCGGCGCCTCGAACAGGTTGGCCTGCGAGTCGCTCATGACCGTGGTGTAGGAGGAGCCGAAGCTGCCGGGGAAGTTCCCGATCGGCATGCTCGCCCGGTAGATGCTGCCGTTGTCACCGGCGAAGAACAGGTAGATGTTCTGGCCGTCGGCGATCAGCGTCTGGTCGATCGGGCCGGTACCGGAGCCCGGGATGCTGCCGGTGAAGAGCGGCTGCGGCGCGGACCAGCCGTTGGGGTTGGTCGGGTCGCTGGAGGTGCGGTAGCTGAACGGCGAGGCACCCCACTGGTAGGCCAGCACCCAGATGTTCTTGGGGGCGAAGTAGAAGAGCGTGGGCGCCACCGCGGCCTGGCTCATCCCGGTCTGGCGGGCCGAGCCCATGTCCGACCAGTTGCCGAAGGGGCTGAACATCATCGAGCCGTACCCGGACCCGCTCACGTCCGACGCGTAGACCAGGCGCTTCCCGTTGACCACCACGCTGGTGAAGTCCTTCACCGAGGCCCAGCCGTTCGCGGGCTGCGCCAGCGGGCCCGTCGACGACCAGTGGTAGGTCGACGGGAGGGTGCAGGTGCCGCCGGCCGGCGGAGGCGTCGTCGAGGTGCTCCCGGACAGGCCCGTCCACTTCTGGTTGGTGCCGCCGGACCAGCAGGTGTACAGCTGGATCCCGGTCCCGTTGGCGGTGCCCGCGCCGACGGCGTCGAGGCAGAGCCCGGACTGGACGCCGGAGATCGAGCCGTCGGCGTTGAGGTTCCACTGCTGGTCGGCGCCGCCGGTGCAGCTGTCGATGACCACTGCCGTGCTGTTGGCGGTGCCCTTGCCCCTGGCGGCCAGGCACTTCTGGCCGTAGACCATCAGCTGCCTGGCGTCGGTGTACTTCCAGCGCTGGTTGGCCCCTCCATTGCAGTCCCACAGCTGCGCCTGGGTGTCGTTGGCGGTGCTGAAGCCGCTGATGTCGACGCACCGGCCGGAGGCGACGCCCTTGATCGCCCCGGTATCGCTCCCTGCGCCCGTTCCGGTGCCGGAAGCGCTCTTGAGGGCGTTGATGACGGCGGCGTACGCGGGCTTGGGGTTGCCGTTGCGGTCGAACAGCAGCGGGTTCTCGCCGGCGCGCCAGGAGTCGCTGTCACGGACGCCCCAGACCGTGATGCCGGTGCAGCGGGCGACGGCCAGGCAGGCGTTGACCGCGTTGGCGTAGTTGGTGGGCGAGGCCTGGGCGATGTCCAGCTCGGTGATCTGGACGTCGACGCCCAGGGCGGCGAAGGCGGACAGCGTGGTCCGGAAGCTCGGCGGCGGGCCGCCGTCGCCGAAGTGGCTCTGGAAGCCGACGCAGTCGATGGGCACGCCGCGGGACTTGAAGTCCTTGACCATGGCGTAGACGCCCTGCGTCTTGGCGTCGGACCAGTTCTCGATGTTGTAGTCGTTGTAGCAGAGCTTGGCGGCGGGGTCGGCGTTCCGGGCGGTGCGGAACGCCTCCTCGATGAAGCCGTCGCCCAGCACGTTCTGGAACACCGAGCTGCGGTGCTGGCCGCTGCCCCCGTCGGCGAAGGCCTCGTTGACCACGTCCCAGGCGTAGATCCGGCCCTTGAAGTGGCTCATCTCGGTGGTGATGTGGTTGTCCATCACCGTGCGCAGGGTGTTCGCGTCGCCGATGGAGCTGACCCAGGACGGGAGCTGCGAGTGCCAGACCAGGGTGTGGCCGCGCATCCGCTGGCCGTGCGCCGCGGCGTGGTCGACGATCTGGTCGGCGCCCCCGAAGGCGAAGTTGCCGCGGGACGGCTCGGTGGCGTCCCACTTCATCTCGTTCTCCGGGGTGATCATGTTGAACTCCCGGTCCGCGATCGCGGTGTACGCCGGGTCGCCGAGCCGGCCGGCGGCCAGCGCGGTGCCGAAGTACCTGCCGGAGGGGGTCGCCTGGGTGCCCAGGGTGGAGGCCCCGGCGAAGTTCGGGAGGACCGCCACGACCCCGGCCACCAGCGCGGCGGCCGAGGTTCCTACGGCCAGGATCCGGCGGCGCCGGCTGAGCCGGTGCAGGCCTTTCGTGCCCTTCCCCCGCGCGCTGTGGGTCGCCCTGCGCGCCTCGGCCGGGGGTTCGTTGGTGTGTCGCTTCATTGGAGCGGCTTTCGTTCCGGGGATGCCTCATAGGAGAAGTCGGGGCACACCCGCGCCGGCCCGTCCTGCTGCACGGCGGGAAGGAGCACCCCATACCTGGGAGGCCTCCGGGCTCCCGGCCCCGTAACGAAAAACCGGCGCCGCCACGACGATTGCCCGGGTGATGCATCTCGCGGGCGGAAAGCGTTACGCCAGGGCCCGCCGCCTGGTCGTCCCGTCAGGCCCAGGCGCTGCGGATGGTGAAGGAGGCCTGGTCGGCGAAGGCCCGGGTGCCGTTGGAGCCGTCGAGCCAGACGCCGCCGTCGCGCCGGCGGAGGGCCGATCCGGGGTAGTTGTGCGCGTGCAGGGTCACCGACCCGGCCACCGAACCGGGTTGCGGACAGAAGGTGGCGTCCTCGCGGAACAGCCCGCTGCCGTCGTCGGTGCTCAGCCGCAGCCGGAGCTCGAAGTGGCGCAGGTAACGGCCGTCGGCGGCGCGGAAGGTGACGCACCGCGGGTCGGCCAGGCCCCCGATGACCGTGAAGGTGGCCCGCTGCCGGGTCTGCGCGCTGCTGGACGCGTCCACCCGGCCGAGCGTCGCGAAGTCACCGGTGTACGCCAGGTACAGGGCGGGGTCGTCCACGGACTCCAGCGACTGCGCGCCGAGCGGAACCACAGCGACGGCGGACGGACTCACCTGGGGCGATCCGGCCGGCGCGGGGTTGCTGGGCGCGGGCGCGAGGGCGGGGGCCGCGGTGACGCCGTCCGCCCGGGGCGCCGGTTCGGGCCAGGCCGCGTAGGTGGTGGCGGCCCCGGCGACGAGCACCGTGGCGGTGGCGAGGGAGACCAGCGGGTGGGCCGTCGCCGCGGAGAGCTTGGCCGCCAGGAAACCGTGCAGGCCCCCTCCCCCCGTCGCCGCGGCGGCGACGGGTGCCGCGGCCGAACCCGGCAGCAGGCCCTTGGCGGCCAGCGCGGCGACCAGCCCGGCCGGGACCGCCAGCGGCGCGACCCGCAGCAACAGCAGCTCGGCCGGGATCCGTTCGGCGGCCGTCGGCTCGCAGACCGGGCAGTCCCTGAGGTGCCGCGCGATCCGCTTGCGCCACACCGACGCGGGGTGACCGTCCCAGCCGGCGACGGTCTCGTCCAGGCCCGGGCAGCGCGGGTCGGCGGTCAGCGCGCCGACGATCGTCCGGCTCAGGTCCAGCTGCTCGCGCATGCGCTGCAGGCGCACTCCGACGTGAGCGGCCGTCAGCCCCGTTGCGGCGGCGAGGTCCTCGCGGCTCAGCGAGCCGGCCCCTTCCTGCCACCACAGCGACAGCAGCACCCGATGGTCCGGGTCGAGCCACCGGCCGGCTTCGACGACCCGGCGGCGCTCGTCCGACACCTGCAGCCGCAGGATCGTCGTGTCCTCGGGTGCGGCGCCGGCATCCGGTATCCGGTGCGCCTCGTCGATGACCGCGGTCCGGTCGGCGAGGAGCCGCTGCCGGTGCTGGTGGGTGCTGATCTGACGGAGCGTGATCGACACCAGCCAGGACCGGAAGCTCTCCGGGGCACGCAGGGCGGGCAGGTCGCGCACCACGCGCAGCAGGGTCTCCTGGACGACGTCGTCGACGTCGGCATGGCCGCTCAGCGCCCGCCCGACGATGTTGTAGAGCAGCGGCAGGTAGGCGGCGATCAGCTCCTCGCGCGCCCGAGCGTCACCGGCCTGCGCCGCGACCACCAGCCCGAGGTGGTCCGCGTCCATCAACCCCATCCCCCAGCCTCCCTCCGGAAGCGATCCGCCGAGTACGGCGCCACACCTTACGGCAGGGTGCGCGACCCGTTCGGGGCCGGTGCGCCGCGGCCGGAGAAATTCTTTTCGGCCCGCGGCAACCCTTTCGGGAGCGGCGGCAACCAGGTGGTGTCCGGACGGGTGGTCCGGTCACCGGAAGCGGCTGAAAGAGAGCACCGGCATGTCCCCTCGTCACTCCACGCCGTCGGAGGCGTCCTCCCCGGAACCGCGGCAGAGGCACCGCCGCCGCCGGCTGCACCAGCGCCGGAGCTTCTGGGCGGCCGTCGGCCTGGCGGTCGTGGGCGGCTCGGTGGCCGTGGTCAGCACGGCCTCGGCGAACACCGTGTCCGTGGACACCAACCCCTACTACCTGCTGGTCAACCGCAGCACCGGCCAGGTACTGGACGACTACGGCTATGCCGCGTCCAACGGCGCCCCGGTGGTGCAGTGGAACCGCACCGGCGAGGCGAACCAGCAGTGGCAGTTCATCGACTCGGGTGACGGGAACTACCGGCTGAAGAACCGGTTCTCCGGCAAGGTGCTGGACGACCTCAACTGGTCGAGGACCGAAGGCACCGAGCTGGCGCAGTGGCAGGACCTGAACGGCGCCAACCAGCAGTTCCACCTGGAGAGGTCGTCGGACGGCTACGTACGTCTGATCAACCGCACCAGCGGCAAGGCCGTCGAGATCCCGGGCGGCGCCAAGACCACCGGGGCCCACATCGCCCAGTACCACGACTGGAACGGCCCCCAGCAGCAGTGGCAGCTCGTCCCGGTGGGCGACAGCGGCGGCGGCAGCGGCAGCGGGAACACGGGCGGCTCCGGCAGCAGCGCCGCGCCCACCACGCCCGCCGCGCCGGGCGGCGGCGTCCCGACGAGCCAGGCTCCGAGCGCCCACCCGACCTCGGCCACTCCGGCCCCCGCGGGCGGCGGCAACACCTCGGCGAAGACCATCATGGGCAGCAGCACGATCCTCATCGGCGGCTCGATGTCCGACGCCTCGGCCAGCGCCGCACCGTTCGACGTGCAGTACGCCTACGTGCACAGCAAGCCCGCGCCCTCCTCGGACTACTACACCGCGGCCCGCTGCCAGGACGCGTGGTCGGGCTGGTGGGGCTGCTGGACCGGCAGCACCACGGCGCCCGGCACGTACGTGACCTACAAGGACGCCAACGCGGCCCATGCGACCTACCAGGGCAAGTCGCGCCCGCAGAAGCAGCTCTGGACCTGGTACTCGCTGCGCGACCTCGGCGACGCGGCCGGCCAGGGCGACGGTCCGGGCGAGGTCCAGGCCATCAACCGGGCCGACCTGCTCACCCGCTACCTGAACGACTACCGCTTCTTCCTCCAGAAGATCGGCACCTCGTCCGACATGATCGACCTCGAGCCCGACTTCTGGGGCTACGTCCGCTCGCTCGGCAACCCGCACCAGGTCGCCGCGCAGGTCACCGCCTCGAACCCGACGGACTGCGGAAACCAGGAGAACAGCGCCGCCGGCCTGGCCCAGTGCCTGATCTCGATGGGGCACAAGTACGCGCCGAACGCCGGCGTGGGCCTGCACCTGTCCTGCTTCGACTGGGAGCAGAACACCCCGCAGTGCGCCAAGGACTACGCGGACCTCGGCGCGAAGAACGCCGACTTCCTGGTCACCGACGTGACGGACCGCGACGCGGGCTGGTACGCGCTGCCCGCCCACGGCAGCCGTGACACCTACTGGAACGACCAGAAGGGCTTCGCCGCGCTCGGCTTCTACAAGACGATGGCCGAGTCCGTGGGCAAGCCGGTCGTCCTGTGGCAGGTCCCCGTGGGCAACATGGCGCAGAACAACACGCCCAACCACTACAAGGACGACAAGGTCGACTGGTTCTTCTCGCACCTGGACCAGGTGGCGAACGCACACGTCGGCGGCATCCTGTTCGGCGCCGGCTGGACGGAACAGACCACGCCCGAGACCGACGGCAACAACCTGATCAACAAGACCATCGCCTACCACAACGCGGGCGGCACGCCGCTCAAGTAGCCGCACGCGGCCGGTAGTCGGGCAGCCGCCGCGCCGAGGCTCCTCGGCGCGGCGGCTGCCGGTTGTCTCAGGCCGGGCCCGGCGGGCGGGGCGCTCCGCCGCCGGGACGCTCAGCCGCTGCTCCGCTGGTCCCCGCGCCCGGACATCAGCTGGGACTCCCAGGCCCAGGCGGTGACTTCGCTGCGGTTGCGGGCGCCGAGCTTCTGCTGGATCGCGGCGAGGTGGCCCTTCACGGTGCTGAGGGAGATGAAGAGGTCGGCGGCGATCTCCTGGTTGGTGCGGCCCCGGGCGACGGAGCGGGCGACCTCCGTCTCCCGCTCGGTGAGCGGGGGGTCGGGCCGGCGGGCGCGGGAGGCCGGCGCGGCGGCGAGGTCGCGGAGCAGGCGCCGGGTGATCGACGGTGAGATCAGCGCGTCCCCCACGCTGGCGGCCCGGACGGCGGCGGCGAAGAGCACGGGGTCGGCGTCCTTGAGGACGAAGCCGAGGGCACCGGCCTGCAGGGCGCCGTGGACGTAGTCGTCGAGGCCGAAGGTGGTGACGATGACGACGCGCAGCGGGTCGGCGACGCCCGGGCCGGCCAGGGCGCGGGTGACGTCGATGCCGTCCAGCCGGGGCATCCGGATGTCGATCAGGCAGACGTCGGGCCGCAGTCGGCGGGCCAGGGCGACGGCCTCGGCGCCGTCGCAGGCCTCGGCGACGACGGTGATGTCGGGCTCGTCCTCCAGGATGAGGCGCAGGCTGGTGCGGATCATGGCCTGGTCGTCGGCGACCAGCACGCTGATGCTCACGGGCGGTCTCCGGCTCGCAGCGGCAGGGTGGCGCGGACCGACCAGCCGGTGCCGGGCCGCGGGCCGGCACTGAGCGTGCCGCCCAGTGCCTCGACCCGCTCGCGCATGCCGACCAGGCCGTAGCCGCCGCGCGGGGAGGCGTGGGCCGGGGGGTGCGGCGGGGCGTCGTCGCCGATCTCGACGGTGAGGTCCGTGCTGTCCTGGGAGATGGCGACGGTGGCCGCGCGGGCCCCGCGGGCGTGGCGGGTGATGTTGGTCAGGGACTCCTGGACGACCCGGTAGACGGTGCTGGCGACCACGGGTGGCCAGCCCGACTCCCCGGCGGGCAGCCGGAGTTCGACGGCCGGACCGTGGGCCTCGAAGCGGCGGACCAGGTCGGTGAGCTGTTCGGGGCCGGCCGTGAGCACGGCGCCGTCCTCCGCGTCGCGGAGCAGGGCGACCACGGACCGCATGGCGTCCATCGCCTCGGTGCCCGAGCGCTTGATGTCCGCCAGGGCGGGGCCGAGTTGGTCCGGCTGCTTGCGGGCCAGGATCTGGGCGGCATGGGTGTGCATCACGATGCCGACCACGTGGTGGGCCACGAGATCGTGCAACTCACGGGCCAGGGCCAGCCGTTCGGCGCGCCGGACGGCTTCGGCGGCGGCCCGGCGGCGGTGCTCCAGCAGGCGCAGCAGCAGGCCCGCGGCGAGGCCGGCCAGCCAGCCCTGGAGGCCGATGTGGGGGTGACCGCCGCCCTGCGGGGCGATGAGCCCGGCGGCCGCCGTGACCGCGAGCCCGGCGGCGGTGACCCAGGCGGCCTGCCGGGCCGGCAGCGCGCGGACGGCCGAGCCGGCCAGCACGGCCAGCGCCAGCGAGGCGACGCTGCCGGGCTGGCCGGCCGGGTACCCGGTGATGGTGGCGGAGGCCAGGACGGCGGCCGCCGCGGCGGACAGGCCGACGACCGCGGCGGCCAGCCGGCCGCGCTCGCGGAGCAGCACCGCGGCGCAGACCACCGCGCCGGCGACCGCGTCGAGCGGCCAGCCGTGGACGCCGGCGCGGGCGTGCCAGTAGGCCGTCGCTGCCAGGAGCGCCGCGAGGGCGCACCCGAGCAGGGCGTTGGCTCGTCTGGCGGCCAGTGCGGCCAGCCGTTCGATCGTGCTCACGGTGCCCAGGCTACGGATCCGCCCGCGGCCGCAGTACCAGCCGAAAGGACTGCTTCCTCCGGCCCGGTTCCGTACTTCCGGTCGGTACGAACGGCGGCCCGACCGAGCAGGCTTGCCGCCATGGAACGAGACCTCGATCTGAGCCGGTCCGGCGGGCACCGCCTCCGCCCGGGCTGGGACCGCCTCCGCCTGGAGCTGCGGGTCATCGGCACCGCCCCGCCGGTGACGGTGCTGGCGGCCACGCTGGGCGGCGCGGTCCTGGTGATCGTCATGCATGCCACCGGGGCCCGCGCCGAGCACCTCGACCTCGCCGCCGGCGCGGTCCTGGCGGGCTTCGCCCCGCTCGGCACCGCCGTCGCGGCCTCCTCGGTCGTGGGACGCGACCCCGGCGCCGAACTGGTCATGACCAGCACGGTCTACCGCCGGGTGCTGCTCCTGCGGGTCGGCCTGGTGGCGGCCCCGGCGGCCCTGGGCACGCTCCTGGACGCCGTCGTGTTCCGCGCCCTGGGCGCCTGGCCCGCGGGCCAGGGCACGGGCGGCTACCTCCTGGTGTGGGCCCCGCCGATGCTCTGGCTGGTCGCGCTGGCGGTGCTCGTCGCGATCGGCCTGCGCAGCCCGGCCGCCGCGAGCGCCCTGGTGGGGGGCGTGTGGCTGGCCCAGTACCTGATGGCGCACGAGATCCGGGACAGCACGGTGCTGCGCGCGCAGTACCTGTTCATGGGCGTCGCCGACAGGGCCCCGGCGCACGAATGGACCGTCAACCGAACCGCCCTGTCCGCCGTCGGCGCCGCCGCCGTGCTCGCGGCCGGCCTGCTGCTGGAGCGTCCCGAACGCTTCGTGGGGAGCGATGCCGCATGACCACCGTCCTTCAGCGAACCGCCCCGCCGGCGGCAGCGCACGGCTGGCTGGCGAAGACCGTCGCGGCCGCCCGCTACGAGTACCTGATGCAGGTGCGCCGCCCGGCGGTCTGGGTGGTCGTGCTCGGCCTGATCGCGCTGCGCTGCGCATCGCCCTTCCCGCCGGGCTTCACCAGCTCCACGGATCAGTCCTTCCTGGTCGCGGACTGGGCGGGCAACTTCATCATGCTGTGCCCGATCGGCGTCGGCGCCGTCCTCGCCGACCGCGTCCGGCGGGAGTCCCGGCTGGAGCTGACCGACCTGCTGACCTCGACGCCCACCGGCATCGGCCCGCGCCTGTGGGGCAAGGCGATCGGCGCCGGCGCGGCGACCGTCACACCGGTCGCCGTCGCCTGGGCGGGCCTGCTCGGCTACCTGACCGCCCAGCGCGGGGCCGGGGTGATCCCGGTCGGCCTCGGGGCGTTCGCCGCCATCCTGCTGCCCGGGCTGGTCTTCATCGCGGCCTGCTCGGTGACCATCCCGTACCTGACCGGGCCGGTGCTGTACCGGGTGGGGCTGTTCGGCTACTGGGTCTGGGGGAACATGGTCGGCCCGCGCTTCGGGATCCCCACCCCCGCCGGCACGCCCTTCGAGGCCATCGGCGAGTACCCGGCCGGTGCCTGGTTCCACGGCACCCTGTTCGACGCCAGGCAGCGGGGGATCACCCCGACCGGCGGCGAGGCCGTCCTCAGCATCGCCTTCCTGCTGCTCATGGCGCTCGCCGCCCTCGTGACAACCCAGTTCGTGCTCACCAGGAGGAGCCCGTCATGACCGCGCCCAACGTCGCCATCACCGATCTGACCGTCACCTTCCGGCGCGGCCGGGTCCGCGCCCTCGACGGAATCAGCCTGCGCCTGCCCGTCGGCATGGTCGGTCTGCTCGGCCCCAACGGAGCCGGCAAGACCACCTTCATGCGCGTCCTGACCGGGGTGCTGCTGCCGGCCTCGGGCACCGTCGCGGTGGACGGCACCGAGCTCAGGTCGCGCGGCCAGCGCCGGGAGCTCAAGGCCAGCATCGGCTACCTCCCCCAGGAGATGGGCCTGTACCCGGATCTGACTGCCAGTCAGTTCCTCGACTACATGGCGCTGCTCAAGGGCATCACCGACCGGCGCGCCCGCCGCGCCCGCGTCCGGGAGGTCCTCGACCTGGTCTCGCTCGGCGATGTCGCCCACCGGAAGGTGAGGGGCTACTCGGGCGGCATGAAGCGCCGCGTCGGCATCGCCCAGGCCATCCTGAACGACCCCCGGCTGCTGATCGTCGACGAGCCCACCGTGGGGCTGGACCCCGAGGAGCGGCTACGGTTCCGCAGCCTGCTCGCCAGGCTGGCCGGCGACCGGACGGTGCTGCTCTCCACCCACCTCGTCGACGACGTCGTGCAGACCTGCCCGAACGTGGTGGTGATCGACCACGGCCGCCTCGCCTTCCAGGGCACCACCGACGACCTCGCCGGCCGGGCCCGGGACACGGTCTGGCACCTCACCCGGCCATCCACCGCCCCGCCGCCCGACCTGCCCACCGTCACCATCACCCCCAGCCCGGCCGGCACCACCTATCGCGTCATCAGCCCCACTGCTCCCGCCCCGGATGCGGAGCCCGTCACCGCCACCGTCGAGGACGGCTACCTCGCCCTGATGCACGCCACCGGCCCGGAACGCCCCCAGGGCCTCCACCGGCCCCGTCAGCACCAAGGGAGCAACTGATGCCCCACCAGCCGCCCTCCGCCGCCGCCCTGGCCGCCGCCGGCACCACCACCGGCTTCCACCCGGGCCCCCTCTTCTTCGTGTTCTGGATCCTCGTCTTGGCGGCCCTGGTCGCCGGCCCGGTCTACCTCGCCCGTCTGCTGCTCAACCGCCGCAAACGCCGCTGAGCACCGGCCGGACAGCTGAGGGCCCGTCATTCCCCCACTGAGCCGAACGGATACCGCCGCACGCAATCCCCCGCCCGGGGGTGTCGCTCAACCGGACGGGCCCGTTCAGGCGGCTATCTTCGTGCCCGTGACCGGCAACGACGCGGTCCTGGCGCTGGTGGTCGCCACCGCGCTGGGCTTCGATTTCACCAACGGATTCCACGACACCGGCAACGCGATGGCGACCTCCATCGTCACCGGGGCCCTGCCACCACGGGTGGCGGTGGCCGTCTCGGCGGTGCTCAACCTGGTCGGCGCCTTCATGTCCACGGCCGTCGCGGCGACCATCGCCAGCGGCCTGGTGAAGAGCCACGACGTCACCCTGACGGTGGTGATGGCGGGCCTGGCCGGCAGCATCCTGTGGAACCTGGCGACCTGGTTCCTCGGCATCCCGTCCAGCTCCTCGCACGCCCTGATCGGCGGCGTGGTCGGGGCCACCATGGCCGCGGCCGGCTCCTCCGCCGTCAAGTGGCAGGGCCTGGTGGCGAAGGTGATCGTGCCCGCCGCGCTGTCGCCCGTGATCGCGGGCGCGGTGTCGGCGCTGGGCACCTACCTGGTCTACCGGCTCACCCGCGACGTGGCCGAACGCCCGCGCGGGCACGGCTTCCGGCTCGGCCAGATCGGCTCCGCCTCCATGGTGTCGCTGGCCCACGGGACCAACGACGCGCAGAAGACCATGGGCGTCATCACCCTGGCGCTGATCGCCAACGGCACCCTGCACGCCGGGGCGAAGTCCCCGAACTGGGTGATCGCCTCCTGCGCGGTGGCGATCGCGCTCGGCACCTACATCGGCGGCTGGCGGGTGATCCGGGCGCTCGGCAAGGGCCTGGTGGAGATCGAGCCGCCGCAGGGCATGGCGAGCGAGTCGGCCTCCGCGGCGGTGATCCTCTCCTCCACCGACTTCGGCTACACGCTCTCCACCACCCACGTCGCCACCGGCTCGATCCTGGGCTCGGGCCTGGGCAAGAAGGGCGCCGAGGTCCGCTGGCACATCGCCCGCCGGATGGTGACGGCCTGGCTGCTCACCCTCCCCGCGGCCGGCGTGGTCGGCGCGCTCGCCTACTGGCTCGCCCACGGCATCGGCGGCACGGCCGGCGTGGTGGTGATCTTCGTGATCCTGGTGCTGGCCTCGATCGCCTTCTTCATCGCCTCCCGCCACCCGGCCGTCACGCCGGAGAACGTCAACGCCGCCTGGACCGGGTCGGTCGCCCCGGCGTCCGTCACGGAGGAGCCGGTCAAGTGAACACCTGGATCAACCTCAACGCCCTCTGGAAGATCGTGGTCGTCGGCACCCTCACCGGCGCCGGCCTCCCCGCCCTCTTCGCCCTCGGCCTGCGCGCCCTCAGCCCGCCGCCCCGCACCCCCGGCGGCGAGACCACCGCCGGCGCGCTGGGCTACACCGTCGCCGTCGTCTGCTTCGCGATCGTCCTGGCGGCGGTGGGCTGGGGGATCTCGGTGATCGTGGGGCACAGCTGACGGTCGCTCAGACCGCCTCCAGCTCCCCGATCGCCCCCCGCAGCCAGGCGAGTTCGGCCTCCGTGGTGGCCCGGGCGATGCGCAGGATGCCGCCGCGGAACGGGTCGGTGACCTCCTCGGCGCGCAGCGGGCGGCCGTCCTCGTAGAAGAAGCTGGCGGGCTCGTCCAGGAAGGCGAGGCGCCGGCGGAGCACGGCGGCCTGGGCGGCGGGGTCGGCGAGGTGGCGCAGGAAGGCGAGCACGGTGAACCAGCGGTTCTCGTCGCTGATGTCCAGCGGGTCGGGGGTGCGCAGCCAGTCCAGCACCTCGGCCCGGCCCGCCTCGGTCAGGTGCAGGGTCTGCCGGGGCGCGGCGGCGGTGCCGGGTTCGGTGCGGCGGACGATCAGGCCGTCGGCCTCCAGCCGCTTGATCGCGGGATAGAGCGTGCCGTCGCTGATCGGGCGGACGTGGCCGGTGAGGCCGGCCAGGTGGCGGCGCAGCTCGTAGCCGTGCAGCGGCCGGTCGAGGAGGAACCCGAGGATCGCGGACTTCAGCATGCCGCCATGGTGTCACATCATCTCGAGGTATATCGCTGTCGAGATACCTCGGTATCGATGTATCGTCTCTCCCCACAAGGCACCCCGAACCGAGGAGCGAGCCCGCGATGCGCCATGCCCCCGTGACCCCGAACGGCGACCTGATCCGCTGGGTGGAGCTCCCCGGCACCACACCCACCCGCCTCTACCTGCACGGACTCGGCTCCAGCTCCCCCGTCTACTGGTCGGCCGCCGCCGCGCACCCGCTGCTCACCGGCCACCGCGCCCTCCTCCTCGACCTGCTCGGCTTCGGCATCAGCGACCGCCCCACCGACTTCGGCTACTCCCTGGAGGAGCACGCCGACACGGTGGCCCTCGCCCTGGAAGCCGCCGAGGTGACGGGCGCCGAGGTGATCGCCCACAGCCTGGGCGGCGCGGTGGCGATCCTGCTGGCCGCCCGGCACCCGCACCTGGTCACCAAGCTGCTCCTGGTGGACTCGGTCCTCGACCCCGCTCCGCCGGGCGACAGCGGCAGCGGCATCCACTGCTACACCGAGCAGGCGTTCCTCTCCCACGGCTGGCAGGAGACCGAAGCCCGGGTCGGCCCCTTCTGGTGGGCCACCATGCGCCTGGCCGGCCGCGAGGCCCTGCACCGCACCACCGTCCACCGCGCCCGCGGCACCATCCCGCCCCTGCGCGAGCAGCTGGCCGCCCTGCCGATCCCCCGCACCCACCTCCACCCCGCCGCCGACGGCGACCCGGCGGACGCGGCGGGCCTGCGCGCGGCGGGCGTGGTGCTGACGGCGGTACCGGACTGCGGGCACAACATCATGCTCGACAACCCGGAGGTCTTCGCACGGGTGGCGGCGCAGGCCCTGGGCGGGTGAGGAGGCGCCGGACCTACCCCCGCTCCGCCACCAGCGCCCACACCTCCACGTCCTGCCGCACCCCGCCGGCCGTGAACGCCGAGCGCAGCACACCCTCGCGCCGCATGCCCAGGCGGTGGGCGACCGCGAGGCTGCGGGTGTTGGCGGTGGTCGCGCGCCACTGGACGCGGGTGAGGCCGCGGGTGTGGAGGGCCCAGTCGATCAGGTGGCGGGCGGCTCGGGTGATCAGGCCGCGGCCCTCCGCCTCCGGGGCGAGCCAGGCGCCGAGTTCGCAGGTGCCCAGGGCCGGGTCGAAGGACGCGAACTCGATGCCGCCCACCAACTCGCCGTCGAGCCAGATGCCGAAGATCCGCTTGCCGTCGCGGGCCTGGGCCTCGGCGCAGCGGGTGAGCCAGTGGCGGACCTTGGCGGGGTCGTCCATCGCGGTCGCCCACGGCAGCCAGGGGGCGAGGTGCGGGCGGGCGCGTTCGATGAAGGCGTGGAACTCCTCGGCCCGCCACGGCTCGAGGGCCCGCAGCTCGGCGCCGTCGGCGAGGGGGTGACTGAGCATGGTCGGGTGTCCGTTCGCGGGGGGTGGGGCCGGCGGACGGACAGGGTATCCCGGGGGTCAGAAGTCGAAGCGGGGTGCGGACGCGGTGAGCTGCACGGGCTTCGAGGCGAGGGTCCAGTGGGCCGAGAGCTCGCCGGCCAGGGTCTGGAGCAGCCGCTCGACGTCGGCGGCGGCGGTGTCGTGCAGCGCCTCGGTGACGATCAGGGCGGAGCGGGTGGTGGGCCGGATGGCGGAGAGACCGCTCTGGCGGTTGGTCCAGCGGCGGGCGTGAGCACGCTCCGCGGCGTCCGCGAAGACGACCTCGCCCTCCGGGGCGGTCTCGGTCTCGCCGCCGAAGGTCAGGTAGGACTCGGTGCCCCGGGCGTACCGCACCTCCAACTGCTCGGCCACGTTGGCGAGGTCGAAGACCGCGATCGGCACGGCGTAGGCCAGCGAGACCGCGTTGCAGAGGTCGATCAGCGGGTGGATCTCCGGCAGCGAGCGCTCCTTGCGGTAGCGGCGCAGCAGCGACTCGGAGGCGCACCGGTACTGGGTGGGCTTGAGCCCCATGGTGGAGAAGGCCCGCCGCCAGGCCTGGATCTCCGGCAGCTCACCCTCGCTCGCGACGGCCGCCAGCCGGGCGTCCGCCGTCTCGTACAGGGCGGCGACCTGGTCGCGGACGACGGCCTCCGGCGAGATGCCGTCGACGAGGAGCAGGCCGGGCGCGAGGGCCGGGAAGTCGCGCCAGATGTCAGCCGAGTGCTGGAAGTACACGGAACCGCCTAGCCGGTAGTGATCGGAATGCTGAAGGGCGAGCACTGCTGACGATAGGTCAGGACGGTGGCGGGCGGGACGGCGGCCGGGCGCCGGTCGTGACGTCGCCACGGCGGTGTCGTCGCCTCGTCACAAACGCGTCCCAGCGCGCCCGGCCTTGAACGGCCTCGCACGCGGCCGGCGTCTTCCCCTCCGTAAGGCCCGTCCACGGCGGCGGGAGGACCGGCTCGAAGGAGACACCATGCACGTTCGGATGATGAAGATGCGGAAGCTGGCGGCAGTCACCCTGGTCGCCCTCGCCGCCGGGCTGTCGCTGACGGCCTGCGACAGCGGCGCCGCGCCCAAGGCCGCATCGCCCGCGAGCAGCCCGGCCGTCATCGTCACGCCCGCCGTCGCCACCACGCCGGCCGCCCCGACCGCCCCGCCCGCCTCGGCCGCCGCCCCGACCCACCCCAAGCCGTCGGCCACCCCGAAGGCCCCGCAGGCCGCCGCGGCTCCCACCGCGAAGTGCACCGACCAGATCGACTACGCCGGTGACCCCCGCGCCAACGCCGAGATCAACTCCATCGGCGCCACCACCGGCCACTGCCCCGCCCCGGAGAAGAGCAGCGCGCCCGCCGGCACCCCCGCCAAGCCCGGCGTGAAGTGCACCGACCAGATCGACTACGTGGGCGACCCCCGCGCCAACGCCGAGATCAACTCCATCGGCGCCAGCACCGGTTACTGCCCGCCGATCCAGCACTGACCTTCCCCGGCCGGGGCCGCGCCGGGGACCGGCGGTCAGCGCAGGTACCAGCCCCTGGTCCAGTTGCCGGGACCGTCGGCCTGCGCGTCCCGGTAGCCGCGGCCGGCCTCCAGGGCGTTCGGGGCCGCATAGTGGAACGTCACCTCGACCCGGGGGAAGTCGGTCCGGAAAACCTCCAGCGCCCGGCGGCCGTCCTGGTCCGGGCCCTGGTCGGCGTGCAGGGTCAGCGAGCCGCCGCTCACCATCAGGCTCATGTGCTCGCGGAAGCCGGGCACGTCGCGCTTGTCCGGCTTGCCGCCGATGGTCTTGCGCAGCTCCTTGGCGATGTCGTCCAGCACCTCGGCCACCTCGTTGCTGCCGGCCGTTCCGGGCGAGCGGTAGATGAACGGAGCGTACGTGGAACCGGCCACCGCCCACGCCGTGCCCGTGGAGGTCACGCCCTGGCCGCCCGTCGACAGCGGCTTGAACCGGATCTCGTACTCCGCGGTGATCCTGGTCCGCGGCGTGCCCGGGAAGGCGATGAACCAGCTTCCGCGCGGCGGGTCCAGCTGGACGGCGTCGGCGTAGCCGTACACGCCGTACAGGCCCTCGCCGGCCTGCAGCTCCCTCGCCGAGCCTCCCCGGCGGCCGCTGTTGCCATAGGTCACCTCCAGGGTCACCGCCGGGAAGTCGTCCAGGAACGCTCTGAGCATGCGCCGGCAGGAGTGGCACGGCCCCATGGTGGAGTTGAGCTGGAGCCGGCCGCGGCGCACGGTGGCGATCTTCCGCCGGTAGTCGGCGTTGTCCGTGCAGCCCAGGTGCCGGTAGAGGCGGTTGGCGAAGATGTTGATCGCCAGCTTCTCGCCGTCCTGGTCGTGCTGGTACCCCTGCAGGCCGGGGTGGTCGGTCGGCTCCGGGTAGCTCTCGTAGTAGCTGTAGATCTGGCCGCCGTGCGAGTGGGTGTCGATCCGGTCCGCGAAGTCCGGCCCGTCGACGAAGGAGATGTCGTAGACGAGGGTCGCGTTGTTGACGAACATCGGTGCGGTGCTCATGGGTTCCGGCCTCCGTCGGCCTCGGGTCGGGCGCGGCCCGGACCGCTCCCGGGGCGCGCGGGCGGCCGCTGGCAGGACGGTACGCGCACACCAGGCCCCTCGGCAGGGGCCGGAGGGGACCGTTCTCCTCCGGTTGATGCGGGCACCGGCGCACGCCGCGCGGGCGGCGCCGTGGGCGCGGGGGCGTGCGCCCCCGGACCGGGCGGACGGCACCCGCGCACCGTTCCGCTGACTACGGGCGGGCCGTCAGGGCCGTTTCGATGGTGGCCAGGTCGGTCCGGAGCAGGCCGGGGCCGCTGGAGCCGTTGGGGGCGAAGGTCTTGATGCGGACGTCGACGGTGACGCCGTTGTCGTCCTCGTCGATGTCCTCGATGCCGGCCCGGAAGTAGACGCAGCGCTCGCCCGCCGGCTGCTGGACCATCTCGATGTCGTCGTTCGGCCAGTCCGCCGCGTCGGCCACCTCCAGGTCGACCAGGTGCGACAGGCAGCTGCGGGCCAGGTGCGGGGCCAGCTCGGTGGCGAGCTTGGTGAGTGCGGCGAAGTCGGGGATCTTCTCCCACAGCGTGGTGATCGAGCGGTTCCGGCCGCGGAAGTCGAAGAAGGTGAAGGTGTGGCGCTCGCCGACGTGGTGGACGACCTCGCCGGTGATGGTGACCGTGAGGGTGACCGGCTTCCCCTTGTAGGCGGTGGTGGCCTTCCCGGCGGCCAGCACGGTGCGGGACTCCTTGTGCGCCGCGATCGAGGGAGCGTTCAACCTCTCCTCCCGGAAGCGCTGTTCGCCCACCGCGGCATCCAGGAACTCGGTGGTGCCCTTGCGCAGGTGGGACTTGCCGTCGATGAGCCACTGCTCGGTCATCGGCCGGTAGAGCAGCCGGCCGTCCTCGCGGCGGGCCGTCCGGTCGGCCTCCTGGCGCGCCTCGCGGAGCAGACGGGTCAGCTCGTGCCACAGTGCCGGCTCGCTGAACTCGCCCTGGCCGGAGGCACGCTCGCTCGCCAGGTCCCACTCCTTCTCCAGTTGCCGGAGTTTGTCGCTGGCGCCGTCCAGCAGGCGTCTGCCCGGGGTCTCCGGGTCGGGCACGGTGTCGGGGTCGAAGGCCTGGCCGGGGTCGTTGGCGGGGTTCTTCGGGCCGAGGGAGAGGTTGACCGGCAGGTTCCAGAGCAGCCGGTGGGCGCTGACCTTCGGCTCCGCTTGCTGAACCGCCTCCGTGACCAGCCCGCCGGCCAACTCCCAACAGAGCGCCCAGAAGCCGCGCACGGCATCCTGCAGCTCTCCCGGCGGGCTGTAGTAGAGGAGGGTGAGCTGCTCGGCGATGGAGGACAGCTTCTCCTTGGAGATCTTGTGGTGCAGTGCGCCCTCCCGCCAATCGGCCGGGAGGGTGTACTTCGCCTTGCCGTTGGTGATCGGCCCGACCGCCCAGTCGCTCCTGCGGGGCACGAGGACGCTGCGGTTGGGGGCGAGGGCCTTGGACTTCGCCGGCTGGGCGGCAGTGGTCATCTGTTCGTCCTCCAGTGCTGACGCGCGGGCGCACAGCATGGCGCGAGCCGATGCACATCCGCTAAACGGGCAGGTCGGTCCTAGGAGTTGGCGAGGTGGTAGCTGACGGCGGTGTGGAGGGCTTTCATGCGGGCGAGGGTGGTCTCGATCTCCTGGTGGTGGGCGGAGGTCATGGCGTTGAGCTTGCGGCCGAGGGCGTAGAGCTCGGCGAGGGCGGCCTGGCGGTCGAAGGGGACGGTGGTGAGGGGGTCGGGGGTGGTCATGTGAGGAGGTTCCTTTCGGCGGCACGGGCGGCGAGGAGGGCGGCGCGGTGGAGCATGCGGTTGGCGCGTTCGAAGCCGGCCAGGCACCAGGGGATGGTGATGCGCAGGCCGCCGGCGGTGGTGATGACGGGCCCGGGGGCGACGAGAGTGGGGCGCTGGCAGCAGTGGCAGCGGCCGAGGACGAAGGCAGCCGGGGACGGGGTGGCGATCGGGGTCGTCACGAGGCGGGGGTGGCGGGTTCGATGGCGTCGGCGGAGGCTTCCCACTCGTAACCGCCGCGCGGGGGGCGGAGGTAGACGGTGGGGGTCTTGCCGAAGCCGGGGGCCATGTAGATGCCGGTGAGGCCGGTGGCGAGGTCCCGGACGAGCTCGCCGGGGGTGGGGCGCCCGAACATCACCTTGCAGGTGGCCCCCCTCTCCCTTGCCGAGCAACTGCCATTCACGCTGCCCGTCATCCTGCTCGACCTACCGGATGGCTCCGTTGTCGGCTACGCCGAGTCGCAGACGCGAGGCCATCTTGAGCGCGCAAGCGCCAAACGGTCACGGCCTGGGAGAGAGAGTACGATCAGCTCCTGATGGAGGCTATGCCGAAGGCACCCTCAAGGCACTGATTGCAAAGCTCGAAAGGAACTTGCTCCGTGATCCCTGAGTTGTCCGGCGCTTCCTGGTTCAAGTCGTCTTACAGCAACAACGGCGGCGAGTGCGTCGAGGTCTCCGCAAGCTTCCCCGGTGCAGGGCCCGTCCGCGACTCCAAGAACCCCGCGGGCCCGGCTCTGGTCTTCACAGCCGAGGGCTTCAACACCTTTATCCAGGGTGTGAAGAACGGCGCGTTCTTCGGAGCCTTCCTCAGCAGCCTTCGGACCGACACCCTCAGCTAGCCGCGATCCTCCGCCTCACCAGCGAGTCATCCGCCGGCCGGAACCCCAACGGCACCTCCGCCGGCCGGAATCCCGCCAGCACCACCTCCACATACCGCTTCCACGCCCCCGCATCCAGCGCCGCCGTCTCGTCGATCACCCCGCGCATCGACAGCACGCACAGATACACATCCGTCAGCGTGAGATCCCCCCGCACCACCCCCGCCGCCCGCGCCCGCCCGAGCAACCGATCCACCAATCCCCACAGCTCCGCCCGCTGCACATCCACATCCGGCGGCACCGCCTGCCACAGCCTGGACAGCCCCCCGTGGTGCGAGGACATCACCGCACCGATGTGCCACAGCACCCCCTCCAGCCCCCGCCCTCCGCACGGCTCCGCCGCCGCAGCCCGGGTGTGGGTGAGGATGTTCTCCAACACCTCGTCATACAGCGCCGCGATCAGCGCGTCCTTCGTCGGGAACCGCCGGTACAGCGTCCCCATCCCCACGCCCGCGCGCCGCGCGATCTCCTCGACCCCGGCGTCCGGCCCCTGCTCCGCGAAGACCTCCCACGCCGCCGCCACCAGCCGTGCCCGGTTCTCCGCCGCATCTCTGCGGAGCGCCCTGGTCTCGGCGGGCCGGTGGTCGTGGGAGGCGGCGGAGGTCATGCGGGAGCGGACTCCTTGTCAGCGTCGTCAGCGTCGTCAGCGTCGTCAGCAGCCCCGTGCTCCGGCTGCGGCGGCACGGAGGCGGCCTGCCCGGCGCCGGCACTGCGAACGGTCGGGATGAGCACGGCAGCGGCGGCCGCGAGCACCGCCGCCCCGGTGAGGAACCAGAAGGTGTCGCCGTACCCGGAGTCCTGCGGGAACGGGTGCGTGGCCGTCACGCCGTTGGCCAGGATACTCGCCGCGATCCCGCTGCCGATCGCTCCGCCGATGGTCCGGATGTTGGCGTTCATCCCGCTCGCCACACCCGTCTGCGCGGCCGGCACGGCCTCCACCACGATCGAGGACATCGACGAGAACGCCAGCCCCATCCCCACGCCCATCAGGCTCGACGCCGTGTAGATCTGCCAGCTCCTGTCGTGCCCGAGCGCCAGCACCAGGAACGGCACCACCGTCAGCACGCCGCCCGCGATCAGCACCGCCTTGGACCCGAAGCGCGCCGCCAGCGGGCCCGTCAGCACGCCGAGCACGAACATGCCCAGCGTCATCGGCAGCATGTAGACGCCGGACTGCGTGATGCTCGCCGTGAACCCGTAGCCCGCCAGCCGATGCGGCGTCTGCACCAGCTGCGGCAGGAAGGTCATCGCGGTGTACATCACCACGCCGAAGAGCAGCGCCACCAGGTTGGCCGTCCAGACGGCCGGAATCCGCATCATCCGCATGTCGATCAGCGGCGCCGGGGAGCGCAGCTCGACCAGCACCCAGAGCACCGCCACCACCACGGCGGCGGCGAACAGGCCCAGGATCCGCACCGAGCCCCAGCCCCAGGTCGGCCCCTCGCTGACCGCCAGCAGCAGCGCGACCAGCCAGACCGAGAGCAGCACCGCCGCGCCCCAGCTGATCTTGCCGGGCGTGCGGACCGGCGACTCCGGCACGAAGAGGAAGGTGGCGACGGTGGCGACCGCCGTCATGATCATCGGCAGCCAGAAGAGCCAGTGGTAGTCCAGGTGGTCGACGATCGGGCCGGCCAGGATCAGGCCGAGCCCGCCGCCGACGGCCGTCAGCGCGGCGGTGATGCCGACCGCGCCGCGCACCTTGGCCGCCGGGAACTCGTCCCGGATGATCCCGAAGGCGAGCGGCAGCACGCCGCCGCCCAGGCCCTGGATCACCCGGGCGACGATCATCGAGCCGACGCTGTTGGAGACCCCGGCCAGCGCCGAGCCGGCGGTCAGCGCGACCAGCGTGACCAGCAGCATCCGCTCCTTGCCCGCCCGGTCGCCGATCCGGCCGAGGATCGGCGTGGCGACCGAGGCGGAGAGCAGGTAGGCGGTCATCAGCCAGGTGACGGTCTCCTGCGAGGTGTGCAGGTGCTCCATCAGCGTGGCGAGCACCGGGACCACCATCGACTGCAGCAGCGAGTAGGCGCCGACGCCGAGCAGCAGCACGGCGAAGGTGAGGTTGTAGTGCGGACGTGCGGCGGTCCTGGATATCCGAGGCATAGGTACGCGTCCCAGTGGAGGCAGGTGTAAGCGGAGCTTGTACTCCGCATCGCGCAGGCTAACAGAAGCGGAGAACCAACTCCGCATGAGTGCCCCGATGCGCCCGGGTCGTGCGCTACGGAGCGTCAACTTCCGGCCAGCGGAGCACCAGAGGAGCACTCGGGGCCCTCCGGGCCGCTCGGGCACCCGACCGGAACGGGCACCGATGGTCGGGTGCGGCAGGCTTGGCCTTCCCTAGCGTTGGTGCCCGGAAGCAAGGAAGGAGGCCGGGGATGCTGGATCGACTGAACCAGGCCATGGAGCACATCGAGGCCCGTCTCGACCAGACCGTCGAGGCGTCCGAACTGGCCAGGATCACGGCCACCTCGGAATACCACTTCCGGCGGCTGTTCTCCTCGCTCGCGGGGATGCCGCTGTCGGAGTACGTCCGGCGGCGCCGGCTCACCGTCGCCGGCGCCGAGGTGCTGGCCGGGGAGCCGACCCTGCTGGAGATCGCCGTGCGCTACGGCTACACCTCCGGCGAGGCGTTCGCCCGGGCGTTCCGCGCCTGGCACGGCATCGGCCCCGGCGAGGCGCGGCGCACCGGCGCCGCGCTGACCTCGCAGCCCCGGCTCTCCTTCCGCCTCACCGTCGAAGGGAACAGCACCATGCGCTACCGCATCATCGAGAAGGACGCGTTCCGGGTGGTCGGCAAGAAGGCCCGAGTCCCGCTGATCTACCAGGGCGTCAACCCGCACATCGCCGAGCACATCGCGAGCGTCCCGCCGGAGACCATGCTGCGGATCGCCGGCTTCTCGGACGGCGATCCGGAGGGCATCATCTCGGCGACCGTGCGGCTGTCGGACGGCTTCGAGGAGGGCAGCGAGCTCGACTACTACCACGCGGTGGTCAGCACCTCCGCCGCAGTCGAGGTCCCTGGGGACCTCGACGTGCTGGACTGCCCGGCGGGCACCTGGGCGGTGTTCGAGAACACCGGGCCGTTCCCGCAAGCGCTGCAGCAGATGTGGGGCGACGTCGCGGCCCAGTGGATGCCGTCCAACCCGTACGAGTACCGCCCGGGTCCGGAGATCCTGCGCACCCGCCCGGCGAAGGACGACCCGGCGCTGAACGACGCACAGCTGTGGATCCCGGTGGCCCGCACCACGGGCTGAGCCGACGCGGGCGGAGTGCGCATCGGCACCCCGCCCGCGTCGTTCCCGGGCCGCTCCCCTGGCGCTCCGTAGGCTCACCGGGATGTGGCATGACATGTTCTCCGCCGGAATCCCGTACGCCGAGAAGGCGATCCGCACCATCGCGGTCTACCTCGCCCTGCTGGTCCTGCTGCGCTTCGTCGGCAAGCGCGGACTCGCCCAGCTGAACACCTTCGACCTGGTGGTGATGCTGCTGCTCTCGAACGTGGTGCAGAACGCGGTGATCGGCAACGACAACTCGCTGGTCGGCGGCGTCTTCGGCGCGGTGGTGCTGCTGGTGACGGATGCGGTACTGGTCCGGCAGGCGGCGCGCTGGCACTGGTTCTCGCGGCTGATGGAGGGCTCGCCGACGGTGCTGGCCCGCGACGGCGAGTACGACCGCCGGGCGATCCGCCGCCAGGGGCTGCGGATCGGCGACATCGACCTCGCCGTGCACCACCAGGGCGGCGACAGCGTCGCGGAGACGAACCTGATCGTGCTGGAGCCGGGCGGGCTGCTGCTGGTGAAGCTCAACCAGGGCGACCAGCCGGCCGACAAGGACGACATGGCGGCGCTGCGGGCGCTGCTGCGGCGGATCGAATCACGGCTCCCGGCGGAGTCCTGATCCTGGGCTTGGCGGGATCTTGACGATCAGGGGCGTTCCCGCCACTCGTTGCGCGGGGCCGGGGGCCGCAGGATGGAGCCATCGCCGAACGGGGGACCCCGGCACCGGCACTGACCAGCGAGAACGAGAGGCCCGACCGCCATGTCCACGACCGCCGTGACCACCAGCGCCGTGACCACCAGCGCCGTCCTGAGCGTGCCCGCCGCCGCCCCGGCCGAGGCCGCCGCCCACTACGCCGCCCGGCTCGCCTTCGAGACGGACGTCTCCGACGTCCGCGCCGACCTGCTCTCCGGCGCGCCCGGCGTGGTGGTGGTCGACAGCCGCAACGACACGGCCTGGACCCAGGGCCACCTCCCCGGCGCGGTCCACATCCCGACGGCGCGGATCGCCGAGCTGGCACCGCGGCTGATCGCCCCGGGCCAGACGGTGGTCACCTACTGCTGGGGCCCGGGCTGCAACGGCGCCACCCGGGCGGCACTGGCCTTCGCCCGGCTCGGCTACCCGGTCAAGGAGATGCTCGGCGGCTTCGAGTACTGGGTGCGCGAGGGCTTCCCGTACGAGTCCGCCGCCGGCACCGAGCAGCGGCCCGTCGACGACCTGACCGCCCCGCGCTCGGGCATCTCCTGCGCATGCTGACGGGCGGCGCGATCCGCCCGGCGACGCCGGCCGACCTGCCGGCGCTGGCCCGGCTCTGCGCGGCCCACGCGGAGTTCGAGCGCGCGGACCCGGTGCCCGCCGACCTCGCCGACCGGCTGGGGACGGCGCTCTTCGCGGCGGCGCCGCGGGCGTGGTGCCTGGTGGTGGAGCGGGCGGGCGAGCTGATCGGGTACGCCAGCTTCTCCCGGGAGTTCTCCACCTGGCAGGCGGCCGACCACCTCCACCTGGACTGCCTCTTCGTCACCGAGCCGCACCGGGGCGGCGGTTGGGGAGGCGCCCTGCTCGCCGCCGTACGGGGGTCGGCGGCGGACCTGGGCGCGGCGGAGGTGCAGTGGCAGACGCCGGAGTGGAATGCGGACGCGATCCGGTTCTACCGGCGCGCGGGGGCGGTGGGGAGGCCCAAGGTGCGGTTCGCGCTCCCGGTCGCGGCGGACGGCTCCTAGGCGTCGGCCCTGATCAGGGCCAGCGCCTCGCGGTAGTCCCGCCAGGCCGCCGACGGGCCGTCACCGGGCTCGGTGCTGTAGTAGTCCTCCCAGAAGCCGTCCCGGTGCCAGGCCTCCGGCCCCATGACGAGCAGATCGCCGTCGCGCCGGGGGACCCAGCAGCCGGGCATCCGGTCGCTGACCGTCTCGAACAGCTCGGCGTTCCACAGGGAGTGCCCGCCGAACGGCTCGTGCGGCTCCCGCTCCTCGTCCAGCACGCGCAGGACGGTGCGCGGCCCGTCGCCCTGGAGCCGGACCATCACCTCCAGGACCAGGTACTCCCGTCCGACCCGCAGGGCCGGGTGGTACTCGACGGGCTCGCCGGTCCGCGGGCTGAGGAGCTTCACACATCGCACGATCACGCCCGCAGGCTAGCTCCCGCACCTGCCGGTCACGGCCTGCGGGCCACCAGGTATCCGCGCCGGGTCTCCGCCTCGCCCTCGCCCGGCTCGCGCTCCAGCCGGACCTCCACGGCGAGGCCGGCCGCCTCCAGCGCCTCGGCGACCGCCGCGAGCGGGCGGAAGTGGAAGTCCACCTCGACCTGGTGGCCCCACCACTCGGTCAGCCTCCGCACCTCCGAGCCGAGGTGGAAGGCGACCAGGGCCCGCCCGCCGGGCCGCAGTACCCGGTGCAGTTCCGCGCAGGCGGCGGCCAGTTCCTCACCACTGAGGTGGATCACCGAGTACAGCGCCACGGCAGCCCCGAACTCACCTTCCTCGGCGGGCAGTTCGCAGAGGTCGCCGACCCGGAACTCCGCCTCCGGGTGGGCCTCGCGGGCCAGCTCGACCATCGCGGGCGAGAGGTCCACCCCGACCACCCGGGCGGCGCCCAGGCCGGCCAGGAACCCCGCCACGTGGCCCGGCCCGCAGCCGAGGTCGGCCACCGCCGCCCCCGGCCCCGCCTGCTCGACCAGGGCCGCCAGCAGGGCCCGGTCCAGCGGTTTGCCGGCCAGCTCACCGCCGATCCGCCGCTGGTACTCCCCGGCCACCGTGTCGTAGCCGGTCCGCATCCGCTCGCGCTGCCGCTGCTCCCCCGTCATGCCGACCAGCCTGCCACAGCGCGCCGGCCCGGGTGCGGGGCCGGCCGGCGCGCGGTGCCGCCGGTGCCCCTCCCGGGCGCAGCGGGCGGGGCGATGGCGGGCGGCGGGCTGCTGCCCGCCGCCCTGACCTTCGATCAGTGGCCGCTCACGCAGACCTGACGAACCGTCACGGGTAGGAGGTCACGGTGGACGGCGTCGTCCCGGTCCCCGAGGTGGCGGCGCCGGTGCTGTTCACCACGTGGTTGAACTGGCCGTCGCCGCCGAGCGACACCACCAGGGCGTCGTGCAGCTTGACGTTCGGGGTGTTGGGCACCTCGAAGCCGTGGTCCATCCGAATGGTCGGGTCGACGTTGAAGTAGCAGTAGCTGCCCACGCCCCAGGCCTCGTGGGTGGTGACGTTGTCGTCCACCTTGTAGGCCGCGTAGCCGAGGGTGCTGCCGTTCTGGATCGCGGCCTGGTTGGGCGCGTCGTAGGCGATCTCGTTCTGGAAGAAGATCGTCTTGCCGCGCTCGCCGCTCCACTCCACGTCGTACTTCTCGAAGTGCTCGACGAACAGGCCGGTGGCCAGCACGTCGTTGCCGCGCACCTGGAGGCCGTAGTCGGCGGGGTTGACGGTCCAGCCGACGCCGGTGCCGTGGTCGGCGCGCCAGATCCAGGTGTGGTCGATGATCGAGTTGTTGGCGTCCACCTCGACCGCCGTGCCGGCCAGGCCGGGGCCGGCGCCGCCGACCCGGATGAAGACGTCCTGCATGCTGGTCGGGTCGGCGCTGTGGTCGGCGGCGGAGCCGGGCTGGCCGATCCGCAGCAGCACCGGGGACTTGACCGGTCCGGCGTCGATCAGCAGGCCGGCCAGCCGGATGCCGTTGACGTCGGCGGTCTGCAGCGCGGTCACGCCGTTGTCCGGCACCAGGGTGGCCAGGCCCAGGCCGAGCACCACGGTGTCGGGGCGGGTCACGTTGATCGCCTGGTCGACGTGGTAGACGCCGGGCGTGAAGAGCAGGTTGAGGCCCTGGGCCAGCGCCTGGTTGATGGTCGCGGCGGTGGCGCCGGGCTTGACCACGTAGAACTGGCTGAGTGGCAGCGAGCTGCCCGGGGTCCGGCCGTTGACCCAGGTCGGGCCGCTGGTGTTGGACTGCAGCGAGGGCACGAAGACCTGGTAGTTGCCGCTGGAGTCCAGGTAGAGGTAGGGCTTCTCACGCGCCTCGGGCGTGGTCGCCAGGGTGGTGTAGGGCGGGTTGGGGAAGGACTGCGCGGGGGCTCCCTGGACGCCGGAGAAGACCTGGTTCCAGACGCCGTTGGAGAAGCCGCCGATCGAGCTGTCCCGGGTGTACCACTGCTGCTGCGAGTAGTTGCCCACCGAGCCGTCGATCTTGCTGTCGGCGATGTAGCCGCCGGAGGCCCAGCCGTAGCCGTTGGGGGCCAGGTTGAGGCCGCCCTCGACGTGCATCCGGCGGAACGGCGCGGCCTGCGCGACGGCCCAGCGGTCGGTGCCGCTGACCGGGCTCAGCGACAGGTTCTCGGCGGAGCGCCAGAAGTTCTGGGTGGCGTTGCCGTTGTTCCAGCCGGCGTCGACGGTGACGTCGCCGTTGATGTGGGTGTCGTCGGGGTTGAGGCCCAGGCCCGCGATCGAGGTGTAGAAGCCGATCTGAGCGTTCAGGCCGCTGTAGTTGCCGGGCTTGAAGAGGAAGGCGTAGCGGCCGGTGCCGAACTGGGCGGCCTGCTGCTGGTTGAAGACGTTGTCCAGGCTGGCCTGGATGCTGGTGCTGCTCATCGACGGGTCGAAGACGATCACGTTGGGGCCGAGGTCGCCGCCGCCCTGCACCGGCGGGACGCTCGGGCCGCCGGTGTGCACCGCGAACTCCCAGAGCGAGTACCCGTACTGGGTGGCCCGCTGGGTGCCGTACAGCCGGATGTAGCGGCCGCTGCCGGTGACGTTGAGCGTCTCGTTGCCGCCGGGACCGTTGGTGGTGGAGTAGACGGTGGTCCAGGTGCTGCCGTCGTCGGAGACCTGGATCTGGTAGGCCTTGGCGTAGGCGGCCTCCCAGTTGAGCTGGACCTGGCAGATCTGCTGGCTGCTGCCGAGGTCGACCTGGAGCCACTGCGGGTCGCTGAAGGCGCTGGACCAGCGGGTGCCCAGGTTGCCGTCCACGGCCGCGGAGGCCGGGAAGGCACCGGGGTTCTCGGACGAGGAGGCGGTGGCGGGCCGGCCCTGGGCCGCGTCGGTGGTGCCGCAGCTGCTGCCGGCGGCCGGGGCGGCCGCCGCCGCGGTGGCCGGGGTCGCCGCACCGATGGGGAGTGCGAGCGCGGCCGCACAGAGGGCGGCCAGACCGGTCATCAGGGCCGAGCCACGCCGTCCGGCGGCTCTGCCGGCCTCGTGGCGTGCTGAAGTGAGCCTCACGGGCTTCTCCTGCGATGGGGGGTGGGGGCGAGGGTGGCGAAGTGGGGGCCGAGGGTGTGGTGGTGGCACCGCCCCGTAACTTCATGGCGTGATTTAACGAGTGAGAAAAGCAGCCGTCAACCCCCCGCGCACAACTTCGCACACCCTCAACTTGCCTGGCGAGCCGCCTTGCTGTGCTCCGGCAGGGCGCCGCCCGAGCCCAGGAACTGGCTCAACGGCAAGGTCGCGGCCCCGGTGGTGACGGCATCCGGGCCGAGCGTGCTCAGGGTGATCTCGGTCTGCTCGCGGGGGTAGCTGAGCGCGTAGCTGGTCGCCGCGCGGCGCACCGCGGGCAGCAGGTACGGGCCGAGCAGCAGGCCCGCCCAGCCGCCGATCACGATCCGCTCCGGGTTGAACAGGTTGATCAGGTCGGCGATCGCGGCACCCAGGTACTCGGCGGTCTCGTTCAGCAGGTCGATGGCCGGCAGGTCGCCCTGCCGGGCCCCGGCCAGCAGCGCGGCCAGGCCCGCCTGTTCGCCGTCCGGCGCCCGCCGGCCCCAGCGCTCGACCAGCGCCTCGGCCCCGATGTACGCCTCCAGGCAGCCGCGCGAGCCGCACCGGCAGAGCCGCCCGCCGACGTGCACCTTGGTGTGCCCCCACTCCCCCGCGCTGCTGGTGGCGCCGCGGAACCGGGCCCCGTCGGCGATCACGCAGGCGCCCACGCCGGAGCCGAAGAGCGCCACCACCGCGTGCCGGGCGCCGCGGCCGGCGCCGAACCACATCTCGGCCTGCCCGAGCGTCTTGGCGCCGTTGTCCACGTGCAGCGGCAGCGCGGTGCCGGCCCGCAGCAGCCGGCCGAGCGGCACCGCCGACCAGCCCACGGTGGGCCCGTGCACCACCACGCCCGAGCCGTCCGCCGCCCCGCCCTGCTCGACCACGCCGGGCACCCCGACGCCGACGCCGAGCACGGCGGACTCCGGAACCCCGGCGGCCTCCAGCACCTCGGCCAGCCCGGCCAGGATCAGCTCCGCCACGTGGTCCGCGTCGTGCCCGCGGTCGGCCAGCGGGTGGTCGAAGCCGGCCAGTTCGGTCAGCGCCAGGTCGAAGAGCGCGACCCGGACCTTGGTCTCCCCGACGTCCACTCCGACCAGGTGGCCCGCCTCCGGCGCGACCCGCAGCAGGATCCGCGGCCGGCCCCCGTCCGACTCCACCGAGCCGCACTCCTCGACCAGCCCGTCCGCGAGCAGCTCACCGACCACGTTGCTGATCGATCCGCCGCTCAGCCCGCTGCGCTGCCCCAACTCCTGGCGGCTCAGCGGGCCGTCGAAGTAGAGGTGGCGCAGCAGGGTGGCCCGGCTGGCCCGGCGAAGGTCGCGGACGGTCTGCCGGTTCTGCTCTGCCATGTTTTCTCCCTCCTGGCCGTCCATCCTGCCGTGCACAGGGTCTTGACGCCAGGTTTTCTCACACGTTAAATCACGCCATGAAGTTAGCGGGGGTCCCCTCCGGCCGACCGCCGGAAGGGACCAGCAGCTCCCCCGGACCACCCTCACCCCTCGCGCCATCCCCCGAGACCCACCACGCCGTGCCCGAGAGGGGCAGTCACATGCGCACCCAGCGGATCCCCGCCGCCATCGCCGTCATCGCCGCCATCACCCTGACCGCCACCGCCTGCGGCGGCGGTTCCAGCACCACCGGAGCCTCCAACTCCAGCCCCAAGACGCTCACCTACTGGGCCTCCAACCAGGGCACCAGCCTGGACAACGACAAGCAGGTCCTGGAGCCGGAGCTGAGAAAGTTCGAGCAGCAGACCGGCATCAAGGTCAACCTCGAAGTGATCCCGTGGTCCGACCTGCTCAACCGGATCCTGGCCGCCACCGCCTCCGGCCAGGGCCCCGACGTGCTCAACATCGGCAACACCTGGTCCGCCTCGCTGCAGGCCACCGGCGCGCTGCTGCCCTTCGACTCGGCCACCTTCGACAAGATCGGCGGCAAGGACCGCTTCCTGGCCTCCGCCGTCGCCTCGGCCGGCGCGGCGGGCAAGGACCCGGCCGCCGTGCCGCTCTACTCGATGGCCTACGGCCTCTACTACAACAAGAAGCTCTTCCAGGCCGCCGGCATCGCCACCCCGCCCGCCACCTGGGACGACCTGGTGGCCGACGGCAAGAAGCTCACCACCGGCTCCCAGTACGGCCTGGCGATCGAGGGCGGCAACGTCTCGGAGAACGTCCACAACGTCTTCACGCTCGGCCTCCAGCACGGCACCGGCTTCTACGACGCCTCCGGCAAGCCGCAGTTCGACAGCCCGCAGGCGGTCGCCGCCGTCAAGCAGTACGTCGACTTCATCGCCGCCGACAAGATCGCCGCCCCCGGCAACGCCGAGTACGCGGCCAACCAGTCGGTCACCGACTTCGCCACCGGCAAGGCCGCCATGCTGATGTGGCAGACCGCCGCCCCGGCCCTGAAGTCGCACGGCATGAACCCCGACGACTACGGCGTGGTCCCGCTCCCCGCCCCGGCCGGCGCCACCGGCACCCAGGCCACCACCTCGATGGTGGCCGGCATCAACCTGGCGGTCTTCAAGAACACCAAGAACCTCAACGGCGCCCTGGACTTCGTGAAGTTCATGACCGGCGACGACGAGCAGAAGACCCTCAACTCCACCTACGGCAGCCTGCCGCCGGTCAAGTCCGTGGAGTCCGACCCGGCCTTCGCCACCCCCGACCTGAAGGCGCTGGCCTCGGTGCTGCAGAACAGCGCCTCGCCGCTGCCCCAGGTCGCCAGCGAGAGCCAGTTCGAGACCCTGATCGGCACCGCGGTGAAGAACCTGCTCGCCGCCGCCGCGGCCGGCCAGCCGGTCACCGACGACTCCGTCAAGGCCGAACTGACCAAGGCCCAGCAGCAGATGCCGGCCAGCTGACGTGACCAAGCACCGCGCCGCACTCCCCTACCTGCTGCTGCTCCCGGCCCTGGCCGTCGAGCTGCTGGTGCACCTGGTGCCGATGGTCGTCGGCATCGTGATGAGCTTCAAACAGCTCACCCAGTTCTACATCCGGGACTGGACCTCGGCGCCCGCCGCCGGGACCGCCAACTACCGGGTGGCGCTGGACTTCAACGCCCCGATCGGCAAGGCGCTGCTGGAGTCCTTCTGGACCACCTGCGCCTTCACCGTGCTCTCGGTCGGGATCTCCTGGCTGATCGGCACCACTGCGGCGATCATGATGCAGGACTCCTTCCGGGGCCGCGGACTGCTCCGCGCGGCCTTCCTGCTGCCGTACGCGCTGCCGGTCTTCGCCGCGGTGATCACCTGGTCGTTCATGTTCCAGCGGGACACCGGACTGGTGAACCACGTGCTGCACGACCAGCTCCACCTGGTGGGGAACAAACCGTTCTGGCTGATCGGCGACAACAGCTTCACCGCGCTGGTCACCGTCTCGGTCTGGCGTTCCTGGCCGTTCGCCTTCCTCACCCTGACCGCCGGGCTGCAGAACATCCCGCGCGAGCTCTACGAGGCGGCCGCCATGGACGGCGCCGGGGTCTGGCAGCAGATCCGCAAGATCACCCTGCCTTCGCTGCGGCCGGTCAACCAGGTGCTGGTGCTGGTGCTCTTCCTGTGGACCTTCAACGACTTCAACACCCCCTTCGTGCTGTTCGGGAAGGCGGCCCCGAAGGCCGCCGACCTGATCTCCATCCACATCTACCAGTCCTCCTTCGTCACCTGGAACTTCGGCTCCGGCTCGGCCATGTCCGTGCTGCTGCTGCTCTTCCTGCTGCTGGTGACGGCCGTCTACCTGTTCGTCACCAACCGCCGCAGGGGCGCCGAATGATCAACCCGCCCGCCTCCTTCCGCTGGCTGCGCCGGCTGGTCCTGCTGCTGCTCGCCGTCTTCACCCTGGCCCCGGTCGCGGTGATGCTCAGCTCCTCGCTGAAGCCGCTGCAGGACGTCCAGGGACCCTGGCGCTGGATACCCAGCCACTTCACCATCCGCCCCTACATCGACATCTGGACCACCGTCCCGCTGGCCCGCTACTTCACCAACTCGCTGATCGTGGCGGGCAGCGCCACCGCGCTCTCGGTGCTGCTGGCGGTGCTGGCCGGCTACGCGGTGAGCCGCTACCGGTTCCCCGGCCGCCGGCTCTTCACCACCACGGTGCTCTCCACCCAGATGTTCCCCGGCATCCTCTTCCTGCTGCCGCTCTTCCTGATCTTCGTCAACATCGGCAACTCCACCGGCATCGCCCTCTACGGCAGCCGCGGCGGCCTGATCCTCACCTACCTGACCTTCTCGCTGCCGTTCTCGATCTGGATGCTGGTCGGGTACTTCGACTCGATCCCGCGCGACCTGGACGAGGCGGCGGCGGTGGACGGCTGCGGGCCGATCCGCACCCTGGTGCGGATCGTCATCCCGGCCGCCGTGCCCGGCATCATCGCGGTCGCGGTCTACGCCTTCATGACCGCCTGGGGCGAGGTGCTCTTCGCCTCCGTGATGACCAACGACGAGACCCGCACGCTCGCCGTCGGCCTCCAGGGCTACGCCACCCAGACCGACGTGTACTGGAACCAGGTGATGGCCGCCTCACTGGTCGTCAGCGTGCCGGTGGTCGCCGGGTTCCTGCTGCTGCAGCGCTACCTGGTGGCCGGCCTGACCGCCGGAGCCGTCAAGTGACGCACCGTCAACCCACTCCCGACGAAAGGCTCTCCGTGAACGACCTCGACGCGCTGCCGCCCGGCTTCCGCTGGGGCGCGGCCACCTCCGCCTACCAGATCGAAGGCGCCGTGGACGAGGACGGCCGGGCCCCCTCGATCTGGGACACCTTCTCCCGCACCCCCGGCACGGTGGACGGCGGCGACACCGGCGACACCGCGTGCGACCACTACCACCGCTGGCCCGCCGACCTGGACCTGGCCGCCGGACTCGGCCTGGACGCCTACCGGTTCTCGATCGCCTGGCCCCGGGTGGTCCCGCTGGCCGACGGCACCGTCAACCCGGCCGGCCTGGACTTCTACGACCGGCTGGTGGACGGCGCGCTGGAGCGCGGCCTGACCCCGTTCCCCACCCTCTACCACTGGGACCTGCCGCAGGCCCAGCAGGACCGCGGCGGCTGGCCCGAGCGCGCCACCGCCGAGCGGTTCGCCGAGTACGCGGCCGTGGTGGCCGACCGGCTCGGCGACCGGGTCACCCACTGGTGCACGCTCAACGAGCCCCTCTGCTCCTCCTGGATCGGCCACCTGGAGGGCGCCATGGCGCCCGGGCTGCGCGACCTGACGGCCGCCGTCCGCACCTCCTACCACCTGCACCTGGGCCACGGCCTGGCCGTGCAGGCGCTGCGGGCGGCGGTGCCCGGCGCGCGGATCGGCATCGTCAACAACCTCAGCACCATCGAGCCGGCCACCGACTCCCCGGCCGACCTGGCCGCCGCCCGCCGGGCCGACGGCCACATCAACCGCTGGTGGCTGGACCCGGTGCTCGGCCGCGGCTACCCGCAGGACATGGTCGACCTCTACGGCGTCGAACTGCCGGTCCGGGACGGCGACCTGGAGCTGATCGGCGCCCCGCTGGACTGGATCGGGCTGAACTACTACTTCCGCCAGGTGGTCGCCGACGACCCGGGCGCCCCGGCGCCCGGCTTCCGCCAGGTGCCCGGCCCCAACCCGGAGCGCACCGCGATGGGCTGGGAGGTGCACGCCCCCGGCCTGGAGGAGCTGCTGCTGCGGCTCGCCGAGGAGTACGGCGCGCCCGAGCTCTACGTCACCGAGAGCGGCGCGGCCTTCCGCGACACCGTCGCCCCCGACGGCACTGTGGACGACCCGCAGCGCACCGCCTACCTGGAGCAGCACCTGGCCGCCTGCGCCCGCGCGGTCGCCAAGGGCGCCCCGGTGGCCGGCTACTTCGCCTGGTCGCTGCTGGACAACTTCGAGTGGGCCTACGGCTACGACAAGCGGTTCGGCCTGGTGCACGTGGACTACGACACCCAGAAGCGCACGGTGAAGACCAGCGGCCGGCGCTACGCCGAGCTGATCGAGGCACACCGGGCCCGCTGAACCGGTGCAGCGCGACGACCCGGCCGGACTCCCCGGCCGGGTCGCGTGCGTCCGGGGACGGCTACTCCTTGGGGGAGTCGCCCTCCTCTACGAAGTCGATCTTCTTGAAGCGCGAGTTCATCGACCGCAGCAGGAACCAGGTGGCCACACCCAGCACGGCGAAGACGACGAAGCCCAGCAGGCCGGGCGTCACCTTGGTCTCGTCCAGGGCCAGGGTCGCGGCGGCGTGGGTCAGGTTCACGGGGGTGCTCATTCCTCCATGGTGACCCGGCTCCGTTCGGGCCCGGCCACCGGGGTGGGGCGTGTCGGCCCCACCCCGTTCTCCGGGGCTACTTGGGCTCGCCCGCCAGGCTCGGCGCGCGCAGGCCGGCGAACAGGTCGTCCTCCGGCAGGTCGGTGTCGACCAGCGAGCGGGCCAGCTCGTAGTCCTCGGTCGGCCAGACCTCCCGCTGGGTCTCCAGCGGCACCCGGAACCACGGACCGTCCGGGTCGATCTGGGTGGCGTGCGCGATCAGCGCCCGGTCCCGGGTCTCGAACCAGTCGGCGCAGTGCACCCGGGTGGTGATCTCGCGCTCCTTGCGGCCGCTCTTCTCCCAGCCCTCGATCCACTCGCCGTAGGGCGAGTCGAAGCCGTGCTCGGTCAGGTACGCGTGCAGCGCCCGGATCCGGCCCATCGGGAAGCCGTGGTTGTAGTAGAGCTTCAGCGGCTGCCAGGGCTCCCCGGCCTCCGGGTAGGCGTCCGGGTCACCGGCCGCGTCGAAGGCCCGCATGGTGATCTTGTGGGTCATGATGTGGTCGGGATGCGGGTAGCCGCCGTTCTCGTCGTAGGTGGTGATCACCTGCGGCTTGAACTCGCGGATCAGCCGCACCAGCGGCTCGGCCGCCGCGTCCACGTCCTCGAGGGCGAAACAGCCCTCGGGCAGCGGAGGCAGCGGGTCGCCCTCGGGCAGGCCGGAGTCGACGAACCCCAGCCAGGCCTGCTGCACGCCGAGGATCTCGCGTGCCAGGTCCATCTCCTTGCGCCGGACCTCGTGGATGTTGTCCTCGATCTCCGGCTTGCCCTGGAGCTTCGGGTTGAGCACAGAACCGCGCTCCCCACCGGTGCAGGTCGCGACCAGCACCTCAACGCCCTGGGCGACGTACATGGCCATGGTGGCCGCACCCTTGCTGGACTCGTCGTCCGGGTGCGCGTGCACCGCCATCAGCCGCAACTGCTCAGTCAACGCCTGGTTCCTTCCGGGAATGTCCGGGCCGGCAATATGGGGCTCGGCTTCGTGGTCCTCAGCCTCGTCCCCCTATAGTGACGGACTGGAAGGCCCCCACATTCCCGAGGACCGAGCACGTCATGACCGCGACAGGCACCGAGAGCACCGCCCGGCCGCCCGCCGGCCGCTACGGCGGCCGCAGCGACCAGGAGGCCGACCGCCGGCTGAAGGTCGTCGGAGTCGTGCTCGGCGTCGTGGTGCTCGGCCTGATCGCCTGGTTCGGCGGTGCCTACCTGCTGCGCGAGACCAAGCTCAACGGCACCCTGCCCACCTTCCAGGTGGTCTCCGACACCGAGGTGCAGGCGCAGCTGTCCGTCACCAAGGACTCCGGCACCGCCGGAACCTGCACCATCCGCTCGGAGGCCGCCGACCACTCGGTGGTCGGCCAGCTCGACGTCCAGGTCCCGAAGGCCGGAAGCAGCTTCTCCGAGGTGGTCACGATCCGCACCACCGCCCGCGGCACCACCGCCGAACTGCTCGGCTGCACCGCCGCGAAGTGACCGCCCGAGTGGCATGAACGCCCTGTTCAACGGGCAGATTCACCGGAACCGGCCCTTAACGCGCCGCGAACGCCACTCCCCTGCGGGCCGAGGAATTGTTAGGCTCGTGGTTTCGCCCCTTCCGGGTCCGAAGTCTCCGGAAGCGGGCGTTCCTTTGTAGTAACCCCCGAAGCAGTACTGCCCAGCACCGACGAGGAGCACCTGTGACCCAGACCAGCGAGAACGTGACCTGGCTCACTCAATCCGGCTACGACAAGCTCAAGGAAGAGCTGGATCACCTGACCGGTCCCGCACGCTCCGAGATCGCCGCCAAGATCGAGCAGGCCCGCGAAGAGGGCGACCTGAAGGAGAACGCGGGCTACCACGCCGCCCGCGAGGAGCAGGGCAAGATGGAGCTGCGGATCCGCCAGCTCACCCAGCTCCTGGAGCGCGCCAAGGTCGGCGAGGCCCCCGCCGACTCCGGCGTGGTGGCCCCCGGCATGGTCGTCACCGTCGCCTTCGACGGCGACCCGGACGACACCATGTCCTTCCTGCTCGGCTCGCGCGAGGTCGCCGGTGACGACCTCGACGTCTACTCCCCGCAGTCGCCGCTCGGCCAGGCGATCAACGGCAAGAAGGTGGACGAGAGCGCGACCTACGAGCTGCCGAACGGCAAGAAGGCGACCGTGAAGATCATGAGCGCCAAGCCGTACACGGGCTGAGACGTCGATCCACGGACGCGACCCCCGCCGCCCCTCACCGGGCGGCGGGGGTCGCGGCGTCTGCGGCGACGGCTGCCGCGACCGCCGACCGCAGCGGCCGCGGGGCGGTGCCGAGCAGCGCCGGCAGGTCCGACCCGGCCGCCTCGGCGCGGCCCGCGATGACGTTGGCGAACAGCGAGACCGCGTGGCCGACCTGGTACGGCTCCAGGCCGCTGGTCGCCAGCCCGGCCCGGGTCTCGCCCAGCGAGGCCGGCCGGTAGACGACCTCCCGACCGAGCGCGTCGGCGAGCAGCGCCGCGATGTCGGCGCCGCCGACGGCTGTGTCGCCCTCCAACTCGTAGATGCGTCCGGCATGGCGGCTCGGCCGGCCGGCGGCCAGGTCGCGGTCGGACTCGGCGGCCACCCGGACCGCGGCATCGGCCAGGTCCTCCCTGGCCACCACCGAGATCCGCCCTTCGCCGAACGGCGCCGCGAAGACGCCGGTGGCGGCGGCCGTGGCGGCACCGGCGGTGGCCAGGCTGACGGGCACCTCGAAGTAGAGGCCGTTGCGCAGGACGGTGGTGGTGTACGGCCCGGCGGCGAAGCGCTCCTCGCTCCAGCGGTGCGGCAGGGCGATGGTCATGGACTCGCCGGAGGCGGCCAGACTGGTGTAGATCAGGTGCTTGACGCCGGCCCGCACGGCCGCGTCGGCGACCGCGCCGTGCCGGGCGAGCACCACGTCGTCCTCCGCGTAGCCCGCGGACACCACGAGCAGCACGTCGACGCCTTCGAAGGCGGCGGGCAGGGAAGCCGGGTCGTCGAAGTCGACCCGGCGCACCGCGGCGCCGTCGCCGCCCGCCGAGCGCGAGCCGCCCAGCACCTCGACGTCGGCCAGGCCGGAGAGGCCGTCCATGATCAGACTGCCGAGGCCGCCGGAGACACCGGTCACGAGGATCATCGCGAACTCCTGGAAGTAGGTTGGGCTCCGATGCTCCGTCGGCAGGCCGCGGCGGGATAAGAAGGCACTTGCGGAGCACCGGGGCACACCGCGGTAACCCAGCAGGCCCGCGCCGGATGACCATCCGTCAGGTGACCCAGCTCACAGGGGGAATACCACCGCCGGCGCCGACGTCGTCACTCCCATGACGGACACCAGGACCTGGGCCCTACCCCAGACCGAACCGGCCGGCGACCACGGCCCCTGCGAGGACGACTGCGGCATCCGCGACGTACTGGACCGCCTCGGCGACCGCTGGTCCGTCCTGGTGCTGGTCGAACTCACCAAGGGCGTGCGGCGCTTCGGCACCCTGAAGACCGCCCTCCCGGGCATCTCCCAGCGCATGCTGACCGTCACCACCAAGCGCCTGATCCGCGACGGCCTGGTCGAGCGGACCGTCTACCCGACCATCCCGCCCCAGACCGACTACCGCCTCACCCCGATGGGCGAGAGCCTGTCCGGCGCCATCGCCTACCTGGCGGACTGGTCCCGGCGGCACAAGTCCGCGATCGCGGTCGCCCAGCTGGAGTTCGACTTGGAGCACCCGGGCGAGCTGTAGGCGAGGGGGGCAGGCCGCCGAGCGGTACTTGCGCACCGGGAGCCGGGAGAACAGCGCCAGGGTCAGCGGGGCAGGCCCCTGACATGACCGACATCGTCACCGTCGCCCACGCCCACACGATCAAGCTCCCCGTCTGGCATCGTGAGCAGGATCTCGAACTGGCCGAGCAGTACGTCCGCGCGGCCGTCAAGATCAGCGACCATCACAAGGAGCTGCAGTGACCGTCATCTCCGCCGAGTTCGCGGCCGACCTGGCGGCCGACGCCGAAGCCGCCGGAATCACCGGCTTCGTCGCCGCCGCCGTGATCAGCCATCACGGCCGCACCTTGCTCGTGCGCCGCAATCCCGACGACTACATGGGCGGAATGTGGGAGATCCCGTCCGGCACCGTCGAGACCGGGGAGACGATCCTGGACGCCCTCCACCGGGAGACCGCAGAGGAGACCGGCCTGGCCATCGACCAGGTCACCGGCTACATCGGCCACTTCGACTACCGGAACAGCCGCGGCGGAACCACCCGCCAGTTCAACTTCGCCGTCACCGTGGAGAAGACCGAGCCCGTCGTCCTCACCGAGCACGACGCCCACCAGTGGGCCCTCCCCGGCGAACTGCCCGAGGTGAGCGACGCCGTACGCGGCCTGCTGACCAACTGACGCCGAACGCCGAAGGCCCGTCTGCTGCCGTTCGGACCTGTGACCGGCGCCGCTTCGGTTGGGCCCGCAGCGACGACACGATCGACACCCCATACGCGTGCTGCATCGGCCAAGCCTTGTCCACCGGACCGACCTGGCTGCCGAACAGGTTCCGGGGCCAACAAGAGGAACACGTCGCCCAAAGTCGGGCGCCGCAGCCCGATGTCGTCGACCCCGATCTCACGTGTGCCCAGCTCACGGATCACGTCCGCCAGGGCCTCGTTCCACAACGCCGCTCTGGACGTCGCACCCATCAACAGATGTTGACGAGTGCGGCCCCACTCGAAGTGGCGAAGTCGTACCGCACCCGCCCGGCGGCCAGCGCGACCAAGGAGATCGACACCGAGCCCCAGACGCGGCCGCTCGGGGACTCCAGACGGCGTATCAAGGCTGCCGGATCGTCGAACGGCAGGCCGTCCCCGTGCGCGATCGGCAGCCACTGGCCCCAGGCGTCGTCCGGCTGCTCATCTCCCGGCTCGGGGCGGGCAACCGCTTGCAGACGTGCCCGGAAGTGCGCCGCCCGCGCGGCCATCGTCGCGCGGATGTGCGATGGGCAGGGCTGAGCGCCCGGGCGGCCCGCCACACCGTCGTTGAGTACGACGCTCAGGCCGGCGGGCAGCTCGTGGTCGTCCAGGCTGCTGCCGTTCCAGCTGGCCACCTGTACCCCGGAGGATCGAGCGAGGACGAGGTGGAACGGGTCATAGCGCTCCAGCGGGAGGCTGCCGAGCGGCTGGCCGCTGGCGGCGACGAGCGGGAGCCCGCCTCTGGAGAGCCGATGTCCCTTGGGAGCGGTGTGGCCGAAGCCATTGAGCAGGCAGGCCGTCACCGGCTCGGCCCCGCCAGACGCGACGGCGAGCCAGGTGCCACCCGCGACCAGATCCAGCCCGCCAGTGACCTCGGGCTGGTCCGGCCAGTAGCGGCCGGGAGGCAACCACTGGCGGTCGGTGTACTCGTCGCGGACCGCGAGGACGAGCACCGGCACCGCCGATCCCGGTTCCAAGCTGACGAACGCCGTGCACACAGCAGTCCCCCTACCTCTCGTCCGCCTACCAGATGGGCTCGGGTCAGACCGCCCTCAGGTCACAGGAGCGAAGAGCGCGCGCAGGTGGTTCGGGTCAGCCGTGCCAGGGATCGGCGCAACCAATGAACCGAGCCCCAGCAGCCACCGCAGGGCCGCTGCCGGATCGGGCAGCTGACCGGCGTTCAGCGGCCGGTACGGCACGTACGAGATGTCGTTGACCAGGCAGTACGCCAAGGCCGGGTCATCCGGCTCGGCAGCGTTCAGGCAGTTCTGCACGGCGGCGACCGTCGTCACACCAGCGGCCTCCTGGATCTGCTCGGGGGTGCCTTGGACAGGCCGATCCGCTCGGTGCCCAGGCCCAGGCGGGGGACCTTCTTGCCCGCGATGGTGATCTCGTTCACGCGGCAGCCACCCGAGCGGCGGTGATCGTCTCGACCGCAGCTTCGACGACGGCGGCGTGCCCATCACTCGGCACCGGGACGTGCGGCACAGCGTAGGCACCGAGAGCCCGGTGCAACTGCGCGTCCACCGCCTCGCGGAACGCGGAGTCCGTCCAATCGGGGTCCTTGCCCGAATGCTCAGCCAGCGGCAGCGCGGGATCGAGGAGGGTGGCGAGGAACAGCGACGAGCGGCGGCAAGCCAGTTGCGCCAGTCCTGTCAGGCTGCAAAGCGCTTCGGGCGCGGGCTGCTCGCTCCGGTACTGGGCCGCGGCCAGGTAGTACGCGAGGGCGTCGTAGGGAGTGCGGTCCACGATCACCACGTCGGCGGTGAGTTCGGCTTCCAGTGCGGCGTTGGAGGTGGCGTTGATGATCCAGGCGGTGGACTCGGCCGTGTGCCGCGTCATCTTCGGGAAGCCGAGTTCGGCGGCCCGCCTGGCGAAGCCGCCGGTGCGGGCCACGGTGATGCCGTCGGCGCGCAACTCCATCTCGATGCGCCTGGCGAGAGTGGTCTTGCCGGTCGAGTGCGTTCCGGCGATGTAGACGCGAAGTGGTGTCACCACAGTCCTGGTTCCTCGGAGTCGGGGGCGGCTGGCAGTGGAGCGCCGGGCATCCCGGGCGGGACGGCGGCGGCGATCAGCGCGTCCCATGTGTCGTAATGCTCGGCGAGGTCGAGCAGCAGCAGAGCGGTCGCGTGGGCGTCAAAGGCGGCCCGGTGGCGCTGGCCCACGACGGACGCCAGGTCGATGGAGGTCAGCTTGATCAGCGCGTCGAGGCTGTACCCGCCGGCCTCCGGGTAGGTCCGCCGGGCGAGTCGCAGGGTGTCCAGCACCCCGGCCGGCCGCCAGTCGGGCATGTGCCTCAGCAGTACGCCGTAGTCCACGTGGGCGTTGTGCGCGGCGATCCACGCCCCTTCCAGGTCGGCGTGCACCTGGGCTCCTACCTGCTCCCAGGTCGGCGCCGTGGCCACTGCCTGGTTGGTGATGTGGTGCACCCGTGTGGCGAACGGCGTGATGGGGGTCGGTGGGCGGAGCAGCGTGGAGCGGGCAGACGACGGCACCGGGCGCCCGTTCACCACGGGGATCGCGGCGACCTCCACCAGCTCCGGGGGCTGTCCTCCGTTGCCTTCGACATCTACGACGAAGACTCGGGGCCAGGTGCCGTAGTCCATCACGGTCTCCCTACTTGGGGTCGGTCCAGCCGATCTCGGCTCGGCCGTGCCGACGGGGGCGGTGCGGCTTCTCACGGTCGTGGACCTGGTAGCCGAAGCCGTGCTGCAAGAAGTAGCGCGGCGGCTCGTTCAAGCCCGAGACGATGATGGCGCGTTCATTCACGTCAACGTCCCCGGTCGCCCCGAGAGCACGGGCGGCTTCGATGGCCTCCGCCGTGTTCGGGGCCTTCCAGGCACCGCGGCACCGGCCCAGCTGCGCCAACGGGCAGATGTCGCACAGTTCCCGGATGCCGAAGTGTCCGTTGTAGTCGGGCGCCCCGTGGGCGTAGGCGACCCCGCAGCTGGTCTTGCGGAACAGCGGCCCGTACGGCTCGCCTTGGTCATCGGGTCGGCGGAAGGCGGCGAGGATGCGCTGCTCGGACCGCTCCGGCATGATCTTGCGGCGGGCGGTGTCCTCGTACGGCATCGGCAGCCCGTGGTCGGCGTAGTACGCCGCGATCTCCTTGCGGAAGAACAACCCGGTGAACACCGTCGCGTCGGCGTGCCTCGACAGCTCCAAGGCCCGTTGGATGTGCTCGTCGGAGTCGTTGAGGCCCGGCACGATCGGCCGCCAGTAGAGCACCGTGCGGTAGCGCTCGGCGCTCTGGTGAAGGGTCCGGAGACTGGCGGCGGCGATGGCCGAGTCGACGGGCTCGATCCCCGGGTGCTCGATGCCGGAGTGGGTGACCAGCACCGTCAGCCGAATGTTGCGGAAGCTGTTCAGCACCGCGCAGTCCTCGGGATCGACGCGCCAGCGCGTGATCACCAGGACGTGGTTGGTCAGGCCCTGCTCGTCCAACAGCCGCAGTGTCTCGAAGGTGTGCGGCTTGACGACCGGTAGCATCGGGTCCGTGGCCCGGTTGAAGATCTGGACCGGCGTGCGGTGGGCTCGGAAGAACGGGTGCCCGATCAGCAGCGCCACAGCAGCTTCTTCACTCATCAGGGCACGGGGCGTCTTGAGGTCGAAGTTGCTGAACAGGTGCCGCACGCAGTACCCGCAGTCCAGCGGACAGCCGATGACGTGGTTGAGCGACAACCCGGACTTGCGGTACTCGATGACCTCGGTGAGTTCCGGCTTCAGCCCCGCGATCTGCTCGGGGGACAGCAGGGGCAACTGGCGTCGGCCCCTCGGGGTAGCGGTCGTCATCGGTGATCCTCCTTGATCTCCAGTAACTGGTGCTGGTCATCGCCGAACCACGTCCCGAAGTCGCGCCGCACCGCGCGCCGGTCGTCAGAGGTGTGGATCAGGTTCTCCACCAGGCGGCGCTGTGCCCGAGCGGCGGCGAGGCTGTCGATGCCCAGGTCAGCACGGATGGTGCCCGGCTCGGCCTGGCTGGGGTCGAAGTGCCCGAGCAGGTCGCGCAACCTCTCGGGGGTCCCCGGCTCTCCGTGGGCGAGCGCCACCTCGACCCGCTGTCCCACGTACGTGGCCCGCAGGCAGCCGGGAACGTCCACCTCGAAGCGGTCCCGCATGACCAGCAGGTCCCAGTAGTGGACGTGGATCTGCCAGTCCGCCACGACGACCTGCCGCCGGTGGAGGACCCGCGCGATCGGCTCAAGTCGGGCCAGCACCTGGTCACCCAGGCCGCGGCGAAGGCAGTCCGGCTTGAGGAGCACCACGCTCCAACGGGACCAGTCCACTCCCTGCAAAGGGTTCTGCTGCTGCATCACGCAACCTCCCGTGGCGCAACCCGGGTCGGCCAGCGGCGCTCGAACTGCCAGCGGGCACCCGGCTCCAGCGCTTCGAGCAGGCGCTGATCGACCTGGTCAGCAGGGCGGTTGACCAGCTGCCGGTGCGCCTCGAAGAGCAACAGGACCCGCTGCCAGTACAGCGGCAGGTCCAAGGCGGCGACGTCCCCGGGCGTGTACTGGACCCGGTTGGTGCGCAACAGCTCCTCGTGCTCCAAGACAGTCCGGATGTGCTTCCAGCTGGTGCCGGCGGGCATCGCCGGGGCAGCGAAGCGGAGCGTCGTGTCGGGACCCGCCGCCGTCTCGTCCAGCACCTTGCCCGCGCGGTCCAGGTCCCGGAGGCCGACGTGCATCGACCCCACGTGGTGGGTGTAGGAGCCCAGCCGCAGTCCTAGCAGTGCAGCGGCGAACTCCTGGATCAGGGTGAAGGAATAGACGTCGCAGACCAGACCGCGGTTGGCGTCGTTCGCCCGCATGTAGGCGACCATGTGCAGGCGCCCATCACGGGCCAGCAGTTGGAGGCCGACCAGGCACGGAAGGTCGGGGTGGCCGATCTCGTCCAGGTCCCGGGCCTCGAAGACGGGCAGGTAGGCCCGCTTGCTGTCCTTCTCGGCCTTCAGCAGCTCCAGCGCTTGGTCGAAGGCGGAGGGAGCGCCGTCGGGCCTGGGGGCGAAGATCCGCGCGCCGTAGGACGAGCCGTCTATGGTGACACCATCACGCGAATCGGCGCGGCGTCGGCTCGCGTAGTGCCCGATCAGGTCGAGGTTCCGCAGGCCGCCGAGGTACCAGAGCGCTTCCGCGTGGTGGTACACCGGATTGACCGGCCTGCTCATCAGGTACAGGGCCCGCTGGCGGGGGTCGGTGAGCCGGAAACTCGCTCCGATCACCTCGTGGCTGTCGTTGTCCCGAGCCGAGTTGGCGAACTCGTAGTCCTCGGTGACATGCCTCAGGACGGCCGCATAGGCGTGCTGGAACGAGGGGAACACAGCAGGTGCTACCACCTTGACTCCACTTCTCGGTGCGGTAAGGGAGGGAACGGGACCGCGTGCGGCAGGCAGCAGCGCACCTGCTTGCCCGTAGGCGTCCTGACCACGCTCCAACCAGGGGCGAGGGCGTCCAACAGGAACAACCCCCGGCCCGATTCGGCCTCCGGGTCGTCGGGGGCCGTGCCCGGGCGGCACGGGCGGTGGTGCGGGTCGGGGTCGTGGCAGGTGATCTCGATCCCGCACGGAGTCAGCTCCGCTTCCACCACCAGGGGCGCGAAGTCCCCACAGGCACGAACCGCGTTGGCGACCAGCTCGGTGAGCACCAGTAGGGCGTCCTCCACCGTGCACTCGCCCACGCCCGCGTCTTCGAGCATCCGTCGCGCCAGCGCTCGCAGGCGGCGCAGATTCCGCTGATCGGCGCTCACGTGCGCGCTGAACCCCGACCGTCTCGCCTGGAGATAGAACCCCGACTCGATCATCGCCGGGTCCGATGCCACTGCGAGCATGGCCGCCCTCCTGACTGCGGACTCTCGCGTCCGCGCAGCGTGGATCAGGTGACGAAGAGTCAGTGAGTTCTGACCCTTAGTCAGTTTCTTCTCCTCGAGGATGGACCCACCTTGCGGTTGGGCGCAAGATTTCGACCCAACCGAGTGCGGCGAAAGTCGGAATCGAAAACAGCGCCCCATCGGGGATGTCACACTGCGGTCATGTCGAACTCGCCTCTGTCACCCACCGTCCGGCGCCGCCAGCTCGGCAAGGCTTTGCGCCGCCTGCGCAACAAGGCCAAGCTGACCCTCGACGAGGCCGCCGCGACGATGGGCTGGAAGGCCCCGAAGATGTCCAAGATCGAGAACGCCACGCAGTCGATCCGCCCGACCGAGGTCAACGAACTCCTCCAGGCCTACGGCGTCACCGACCAGGACACCTTCACCGCACTGGAGAGCCTGGCTCGCGACGCCGGCAAGCGCGGTTGGTGGCAGACCTATAACGGCGTGCTCGCCCCGGCATACGCGGATTACATCTCGCTCGAATCCGACGCCGAGAGCATCAGGACCTACGCCCCCGGTCTCGTCCCCGGGTTGCTACAGAGCGCGTCGTACGCGCGCGAGACCATCGCCGTCACCGCCGCGACCCGCACTCCCGACGAAGTCGCCGCTCTCGCCGAGGTCCGGATGTCCCGCCAGGCGGTCCTGACTCGGCCCAACAGGTCGTTGAAGCTCTGGGCGGTCATCAACGAGTCCGTCCTGCATCAGCGGTTCGCCGTGCGGCCGGCAACCATGCGCGAGCAGTTGCGACGGCTGCTCGACACCGCGGAACTGCCCAACGTGACGATCCAGATCATGCCTCTGAATGCCACCCTCCACCCCGGTACGGCCGGTGCGTTCAGCCTGCTCGCGTACCCCGGCCCGATCCCCGATGTCGTGCTGCTGGAGAACCTGATCGGGGTGTCCTACATTGAGGACGCCGACGGCATCAAGATCTTTGCCGACGCCTTCGAGCGGATCGTTGCCACCGCACTGTCGACTGACGACTCGCTCGCACTGATCGCACGAATGGAAGAGGAAGCGCGCACGTGAACGCACCGAAGGCCGACCTCTACGCCTATGACCTGTCCGACGCTGTGTGGCGCAAGTCGTCTGCGAGTGCGGGGGAAGGCGAATGCTTCGAGGTCACCGAGCTGCCCGGCGGCGGCCGTGCAGTCCGCGACTCGAAGAACCCCCACCTCCCGGCCCTGCGGTTCAACGCGGCGGAATGGGCAGCAGCCCAACAGGGCTTCCTCAACGGCGAACTCTGAGCCAAGTCATGAAATCGGTTGTGGGCCCTGGCGCTAAGCGCCAGGGCCCACAGCCGTCTCTCATCCTCAACTGGCCAAGCGGTACTTGCGGACCGAGAGCCAGGAGAACAACGCCAGGATCAGCAGCGACGACACGATCGACACCCCGTACGCGTGCTGCATCGGCCAGGCCTTGTCCACCGGGCCGACCTGGTTGCCGAACAGGTTCCGGCAGGCCTGCACCGTCGCGCTGAACGGGTTCCAGTAGGCGACCGGCTGCAGCCAGCCCGGCATACTGCTGATCGGAACGAAGGCGTTCGAAATAAAGGTCAGTGGGAAGAGCCAGATCAGGCCGGCCGAGGTCGCCGCCTCCGGACTCCGCACCGACAACCCGATCAGCGCGCCGATCCACGAGAACGCGTACCCGAGCAACAGCAGCAGCGCGAAGCCGCCCAGCATCCTCGGGACGCCGTTGTGGATCCGCCAGCCCACCGCCAGGGCGACCAGGGCCAGCACCAGCAGGGTGAACGCCGTCTGGACCAAGTCCGCCAGCGTCCGGCCCACCAGCACCGCCGAGCGGGTCATCGGCAGCGAGCGGAAGCGGTCCACCAGCCCCTTCGTCATGTCCTCCGCAATACCGGCCGACGCACCCGCCACCGCGAAGGTCACCGTCTGGGCGAAGATCCCCGCCATCAGGAACTGGGTGTAGATCTTCGAGCTGGCCCCGGCCATCGGGATCTGGATCGCGCCGCCCATCACGAACGAGAAGAGCAGCACGAACATCACCGGCTGGAGCAGGCCGAAGACCACGATCTCGGGGATCCGCAGCATCCGGCGCAGGTTGCGCCAGGCCACCACCCGGGAGTCGTGGGCCATCGCGGCCAGGCCGCGGCGCTGGTGCGGTACGGCGCCGCCGATCGCGTGCTCGGTGGCAGTCATCGCACGGCCTCCTTCTCGGCTTCGTCCCCAAGGCCGTTCGCCGTCGCATGCCCCGTGAGCGACAGGAACACGTCGTCCAGGGTCGGGCGGCGCAGCCCGATGTCGTCGATCTCGATGTCCCGCGCGTCCAGCTCACGGATCACGTCCGCCAGCACCTTCGCGCCGCCCGTGACCGGGATGGTGATCTTGCGGGTGTTCCGCTCCACGCTCGTCTCGCCGACCGAGTAGCCGGAGAGGGCCTCGACCGCCGTGCCGATCAGCTCGCGGTCGTGCACCACGACCTCGACCCGCTCGCCGCCGATCTGCGCCTTCAGCTGGTCGGCGGTGCCGCGGGCGATCACCTTGCCGTGGTCCACCACCGCGATGTCGTGGGCCAGCCGGTCGGCCTCCTCCAGGTACTGGGTGGTGAGCAGCAGCGTGGTGCCCTGGCCGACCAGGGTCTCGATCACCTCCCAGAGCGCCAGCCGGTTGCGCGGGTCCAACCCCGTCGTCGGCTCGTCCAGGAACATCACCGGCGGCCGGACCACCAGCGCCGCCGCCAGGTCGAGCCGGCGGCGCATGCCGCCCGAGTAGGTCTTGGCGGTCCGGTCGGCCGCCTCGCTCAGGTTGAACCACTCCAGCAGCTCGGCCGCCCGGGCCTTCGCGTCCCGACTGCTCATCTGGTACAGCTCGCCGACCATCCGCAGGTTCTCACGGCCCGTCAGGTACTCGTCCACGGCCGCGTACTGGCCGGACAGGCCGATCAGGCTGCGCACCTTGTTGGGGTGCCTGAGCACGTCCACCCCAGCCACCACCGCGCTGCCCGAGTCGGGGCGCAGCAGGGTGGTCAGCACCCGCACGGTGGTCGTCTTCCCGGCGCCGTTCGGGCCGAGCAGCCCGAGCACCGTCCCCTCCGGGACGTCGAGGCTGACCCCGTCCAGGGCTCGCACCTCGCCGAAGGTCTTCACCAGATTCTCGGCCTGAATGGCGGGCGGCATGTCTGCCTCATCTCCTCGGATCGGACCGGCGGACCCTTCGAACGAACCTAACGCGACACCACGTACCCCGCATCACCCAACTCACCGACCACAGCCACGCAGTGCTCCGGGCCCTTGGTCTCCAGGTGCAGGTCGACCTCGACCTCGGACAGGCCGAGGGTCGGGTCGGTGCGCACGTGCGCCACATCGAGCACGTTAGCGTCCACCGCCGACAACACCCCGAGCAGCGTGGCCAGCGCGCCGGGGCGGTCGGTCAGCCGGACCCGCAGCGAGAGGTAGCGGCCGGCCGCCGCCAGGCCGTGCCGGAGCACACGCTGCATCAGCTGCGGGTCGATGTTCCCGCCCGAGAGCACCGTCACCACCGGGCCGCGGAAGGCGTCCGGCTGCTCCAGCAGGGCGGCGATCGGGCTGACCCCGGCCGGCTCGACCACCAGCTTGAACCGCTCCAGGGCCAGCAGCAGCGCCCGGGAGAGCGAGTCCTCGCTGACCGTGCGCACCCAGTCGGCCAGCGTGTTCACCAGCTCGAACGGGATGTCGCCGGGACGGCCGACCATGATGCCGTCGGCCATGGTGTGGAAGGAGGGCAGGGTGACCGGGCGGCCGACGGCCAGCGAGGGCGGGTAGGCGGCGGCCCCGGCGGCCTGCACGCCGACCACCCGGACGTCCGGGCGCAGCGGCTTGATCGCGGCCGCGATGCCGGCCAGCAGCCCGCCGCCGCCCACCCCGACCAGCACGGTGCCCACCTCGGGACACTGCTCCAGGATCTCCAGGCCCACCGTGCCCTGGCCGGTCACCACGTCGGGGTGGTCGAAGGGGTGGATGAAGACCGCGCCGGAGCTCTCCGCGTACCGCTGGGCGGCCTCCAGCGCCTCGTCCACGGTGGCGCCGTGCAGCCGCACCTCGGCGCCGTACTCCCGGGTCGCCGCCACCTTGGGCAGCGGGGCGCCGCGCGGCATGAAGACGGTGGCGCGCACCCCGAGCATGGTGGCGGCCAGCGCCACGCCCTGCGCGTGGTTGCCGGCGCTGGCGGCCACCACGCCGCCGGCCCGCTGCACCGGGGAGAGGCCGGCGATCCGCACGTAGGCGCCGCGCAGCTTGAAGGAGCCGGTGCGCTGCAGGTTCTCGCACTTCAGGTGGACCGGTGCGCCGACCAGCGCGGCGAGGTGCCGGCTGCTCTCCATCGGGGTGACCCGGGCGACCCCGGCGAGCATCTTCTGCGCACCGCGGATGTCGTCCACGGTGATCGGCCAGCTGTGCATGGGCACAGCCTAGGCCCGCCGGACGGCGGACCCAGGCCGGCTTGACGTGCGATCAGCCCAGCGCCCGGGCCAGGTCGGCGACCAGGTCGTCGGCGGACTCGATGCCGACCGAGAGCCGGACCAGGTCGGCCGGCACCTCCAGCAGCGAGCCGGCCACCGAGGCGTGGGTCATCCGGCCGGGGTGCTCGATCAGCGACTCGACGCCGCCCAGCGACTCGCCCAGGGTGAAGAGCCTGGCCCGGTTGCAGACCTCGACGGCCGCCTGCTCGCCGCCCTCGACCTGGAACGAGACCATGCCGCCGAAGGCCTTCATCTGCTTGGCGGCCACCTCGTGGTTGGGGTGCCCGGCCAGGCCCGGGTAGTGGATCTTGGAGACCCGGGGGTGGCGGGCCAGCAGCGCCACGATCTGCTCGGCGTTGGCGCTGTGCCGGTCCATCCGCACACCCAGCGTCTTGATCCCGCGCAGCACCAGCCAGGAGTCGAACGGGCCGGCCACCGCGCCCATCGCGTTCTGGTGGTAGGCCAGCTCCTCGCCGAGCGCGCTGTCCGCGGCGACCAGGGCGCCGCCGACCACGTCGGAGTGGCCGCCCATGTACTTGGTGGTGGAGTGCACCACCACGTCGGCGCCGAGTGCCAGCGGCTGCTGCAGGTAGGGGCTGGCGAAGGTGTTGTCCACCACCAGCAGCGCGTCGGCCGCGTGCGCGACCTGGGCGACGGCGGCGATGTCGGTGATGCCGAGCAGCGGGTTGGACGGGGTCTCCACCCAGACCGCCCGGGTGTTCGGCTTGAGCGCGGCGCGGACCTGCTCGGGGTGCTGGGTGTCGGCCACGTCGAAGCTGATGCCCCAGCGGGTCAGCACCTTGTTGAACAGCCGGAAGGTGCCGCCGTAGGCGTCGTTGGGGATCACGATGTGGTCGCCCGGCTTGAGGATCGTGCGCAGCAGAGTGTCCTCGGCGGCCAGGCCGGAGGCGAAGGCCAGTCCGCGCTGCCCGCCCTCCAGCGCGGCCAGGCACTCCTCCAGCGCGGTCCGGGTCGGGTTGCCCGACCGGCTGTACTCGTAGCCGCCGCGCAGGCCGCCGACGCCGTCCTGCTTGTAGGTGGAGACCTGGTAGATCGGAGGGACGACCGCCCCGGTCGAGGGGTCCGCTTCCTGACCCGCGTGGATGGCGATGGTCTCGAAGCCCTGAGGGTGCTGGTGATCGGTCATGTCCCGAGCGTAGTGGAACCCGCCGGTCCCTTATCGGCCAACACGGACGGCTCGGACCGGGCGGCGGACCTCGTGGAAGAAGCAGCCGAACTCGACCGCGCGGACGTGCACCAGGGCCACCTCGGGGTCGCTGAACAGCGCGCAGAGCACCTCGCGGTGCAGCTCGGCGTCGGGCTGCACCGGCACGCCGCGCAGGATCCGCCCGTCCCGGTCGTAGGCGCGCAGCACCCGGTCGCCGCGGTGCATCGCGACGGGGTAGCCGGGCTCGGCGCCGGGGCAGTCCTCGGCGCGGGCGTGCACGAAGACCGGGCCCAGCTCCTCGTACGGGCCGGGGTCGGCGCCGGTCTCGGCGGCCCAGCGGCGCAGCGGGGCGTAGGAGAGCAGCAGCAGGTCGGCGCCCGGCTCGGCACGGCGCAGGCAGCAGCGCAGCGGGGCGCCGCCCTCGGCGTGGTGCTGCGCCTCGGGGGCCCGGCCCGCGTCGTCGGCGAGGCGCAGCTCGGCGAGCACGGCGGGGTCGATCGGGCGGGCGTCGAAGTCCGTGACGGTCTCGGTGGTCGTGGTGGTCATACGTCCAGCCTGCCGGGGGGCGCAGCGGCGGGCTGGCGGGAATCGGACCATGCGGTCTAGAGCGCGCCGCCGGCCTTCCAGTCGGCCCAGTCGATGTTCCAGTCGGCCAGCCCGTTGGCCGGATCGACGGTGCGGTCGCCGGAGTTGACCACCTCGACGACGTCGCCGGTGATCGAGGAGGCGAAGAACCTCGCGGCGTCGGTGGTCGGGTCGCCGGCGCCCTGGACGTCGCGCAGGGCCACGCAGCCGTGGCTGGTGTTGGCCTTGCCGAAGGCCGAGGAGGGCGACCAGTAGTTGCCGTGGATGAAGGTGCCGGAGGTGGTCAGCCGCTGGGCGTGCGGCACGTCGGGGATGTCGTACTCGGAGCCCAGGTCGACGGTGGCGGAGTTCATCCGGGTCTCGGTGAACCGCTCGGAGATCACCATGGTGCCGCCCCAGGTGCGGTGGTCGGGCGCGCCGCCGATCACCGGGTAGACGGCGCTGACCCTGCCGTCGGTGGTGACGGTGAGGGTGCCGGCGGCCAGGTCGGCGACCGAGGTCTGGGCCCGGCCGACGGTGAAGGAGACGTCCTTGGACTGGGTCCCGAAGACCCCGGGGGCGCCCTGCACGTCCTTGAGCCGCAGCTTGAGGGTGACCTTGGTGCCGGCGGCCCAGTACTGCTCGGGGCGGAAGTCCAGCCGGGTGCTGGAGTACCAGTGGCCGGCCACCTCGACGCCCGGGTCGGCGACCACGCTGATCGCCTGCTGCACGGCCCTGCGGTCGGTGACCGGCTTGCTGAAGGTGATCGAGACCGGCATCCCGACGCCGACGGTGGAGCCGTCCTCGGGGGTGAACCAGCCCGTGAAGGTGGCGGCCGGACTGGCGGTGGTGAAGCCGGTGTCGGCGTCGGCGACCAGCTTGTCCTTGTCGGCGGCCCTGGCGGCGACGGCGTAGCGGGTGCCGCTGCTGAGCGGGTCGGTGCTGGTCCAGCTGGTGCCGTCGGGGGCGAGCCGGCCGGCCACCGTGCGGCCGGACTGGTCGGTGACGGTGACGGTGCCCAGGGTGCCGGCGGCGACCGTGACGGTGACCGGGTCGGTGAACGGGGCGCCGGTGGTGCCGTCGGCGGGCGAGACGGTGATCACGGCGGCCGAGGTGCGCGGGGTGGGGCTCGCCGCGGGGCCGTTCGCGGTGCCCCGCTTCGCGCCGTCGTCGCAGGCCGCGAGGAGCAGGACGGGGGCCCCGAGCAGTCCGGCCAGCATCCCCCGCCGGGTCCAGGCGCCCTCGGATATCTGCTGTGCAGTCATGTCCGTCTCCCTGCTGCCGACTCCGAACCGGTCATATCGGATGAGTTGACGCATGTACTGATATGAGTGGTTCTCCGAAGAGGATCAGATCGTACGAGACAGGCGGAGACTGCGCCAAAAATGGACATACCGCCCGCACGGCGAACCGTGGGGCGGTACGGGAGGGCGGGACCGCCTACTCGGTCTCGAACTCGTAGGAGTCGTCCTCCGGGTCGAAGGCGGTCTGGGCGGACTCCCAGGTGGCCTGGGTGAGCTCGACGCCGGGCACGTCGCCGAGCAGGGCCACCGGGTCGATGAAGTGCGCGAGCGAACCCGACGGGTCCACCTCGATCGCCTCCACGGACTGGGCCCGCTCCTCGTCGTCCAGGTACTCGTCGGCCTCGACCTGGGCCAGGGCGGCGGCCTTGAGCGCGCCCTCGTCGGTGATCTCGGCGATCAGCTCGATGCTGAGCCGGACGTAGCGCGGGGCGTCCGGGTCGTTCAGGGGGGTTTCGGTGCTGGTCATGGGGGCGAGCCTAGGCGAGCGGGGCACCCCCGGGCGAACAGCGGCCAGGGCCGGCCCCGGGAACCCCGGGACCGGCCCTGCCGATGCCCCGCCCTGCTCCCCCACCCGGGAGCCGCGGAGCCGCGCCGAGCCGGCGCGATGTGTCGTGGGAGCCGCCGCACCCTGAACCGGACGAACCGGCCAGGGGCGGGACGACGACGACCCCCACGAGGGGCCCCTCCGATCAGCGGTGACCGGGAGGGAGACACTGGGGACCGGGTCAGGGCCGGTCCACGTGTCCCGGCGGCCGCAGCGCCGGGGAGCCGCTCCCGTTGCCACTGCCGTCGTTTCGGCGTCTTGCCGTGACCACTACGATGCCCCAGCGTTGTTAACCGGTTGCTGCGCACGCGTGTCGTGCAGGTACCGATCGGTGGGGAAGCGAACGACTGCCTGAAACATAGTCAGGCCGGAGGCTCAGTGCCCGGCGCGGCCGGCCATGTAGGCGAGCAGATCCTGGCGGGTGACGATGCCCTGCGGCTTGCCGTCCACCAGCACCACCGCGGCGTCCTCCTGCTCCAGCACGGTCATCAGCCCGGTCACCGACTCGCCCGAGCCGACCACCGGCAGCGGCTTGGACATGTGCTTCTCCAGCGGGTCGGCGAGCTGGGCACCGCCGCTGAAGAGCGCGGCCAGCAGGTCGCGCTCGGCCACCGAGCCGATCACCTCGCCGGCCATGATGTCCGGGTGGCCGGCGCCGGGCGAGACCACCGGCATCTGCGAGACGCCGAAGTCGCGCAGCACCTGCACCGCCTCGCCGACCGTCTCGTTCGGGTGCATGTGGACGAACTGCGGGATGCCCTCGTGCTCCAGGTGGTCCTTGCGGGCCAGCACCTCGCCGATGGTGGCCTCGTCCTCGGCGGTGGGCAGGAAGCCGTAGTCGGCCATCCAGTCGTCGTTGAAGATCTTCGACAGGTAGCCGCGGCCGCCGTCCGGCAGCAGCACCACGACCACGTCCTCCGGGCCGAGCCGGCGGGCCACCTCGAGCGCCGCCACCACGGCCATCCCGCAGGAGCCGCCGACCAGCAGGCCCTCCTCCTTGGCGAGCCGGCGGGTCATCCGGAACGAGTCCTTGTCCGAGACGGCCACGATCTCGTCGGCCACCTCGCGGTCGTAGGCGGTCGGCCAGAAGTCCTCGCCGACGCCCTCGACCAGGTAGGGGCGCCCGGTGCCGCCGGAGTAGACCGAGCCCTCCGGGTCGGCGCCGACCACCTGCACCTTGCCGCCCGAGGCGTCCTTCAGGTACCGGCCGGTGCCGGAGATGGTGCCGCCGGTGCCGACGCCCGCGACGAAGTGGGTGATCCGGCCCTCGGTCTGCTCCCAGAGCTCCGGACCGGTGGAGTGGTAGTGCGAGGCCGGGTTCTCCGCGTTGGAGTACTGGTCCGGCTTCCAGGCGTTCGGGATCTCCCGGACCAGCCGGTCGGAGACGTTGTAGTAGGAGTCCGGGTGCTCGGGGGCGACGGCGGTCGGGCAGACCACCACCTCGGCGCCGTAGGCCCGGAGCGTGTTGATCTTGTCAGTGGAGACCTTGTCGGGGCAGACGAAGACGCACTTGTAGCCCTTCTGCTGGGCCACGATGGCCAGGCCCACGCCGGTGTTGCCGCTGGTCGGCTCGACGATGGTGCCGCCCGGACGGAGTGCGCCGGAGGCCTCGGCCGCCTCGATCATCCGCACCGCGATCCGGTCCTTGACCGAGCCGCCCGGGTTGAAGTACTCGACCTTGGCCAGCACGGTCGCCGAGATGCCCTCGGTGACCTTGGTGAGCTTCACCAACGGAGTGTTGCCGACCAGGTCGATGATCGAATTGTGGTACCGCACGGGGGTCCTCCCGGTCTGTGGCCATGTCATTTCCTTCGGTGTGCCCAGCCTATGGCTCCAGATGGCCCACGCTCACCGGTAGCGCGCAGGTGTCCGGGGGTATGCAGGCAGCGTGGAGACCGGACGCTCGGCGCGCCGGACCGACGACGCGCAGGGGGTCGGCACATGGCAGGGTCGCAGCACTCGCGGGCCAGGGTGGCCCGCCGGATCGCCGCCGCCGCGGCCTACGGCGGCGGCGGCCTCGGGCTGATCGGGGTCGGCCTGGCCGGCGTGCTGATCACCGAGAGCCGGCTGGCGATCCGCGAGATCGGGGTGCTGGAGGGCGACCCGCCCAAGGCCGACGGGCTCTACGGCGACGGCTTCGTCGACCCGGCCCAGGCCGGCGAGGAGCCGCTGGTGCTGGCCTTCCTCGGCGACTCCACGGCGGTCGGGCTCGGGGTCCGGCGGGGCCGGGAGACCCCGGGCTCGCTGCTCGCCGCGGGGCTGGCCTCGGTGGCCGAGCGCCGGGTCCGGCTGGTCAACGTGGCCGTCTCCGGCGCCCGCTCCGACGACCTGGCCCGCCAGGTCGGGCAGGCCACGGCGGCCGCCCCCGACCTCGCGGTGATCATGATCGGGGCCAATGACGTGCGCCGCCGGACCCCTCCCGCACAGGCGGTGCGGCTGCTCGGCGAGGCGGTGCGGGACCTGCGGGCCTTCGGCTGCGAGGTGGTCGTCGGCACCTGCCCGGACCTGGGCACCATCAAGCCGGTCCGGCCGCCGCTGCGCTGGCTGGCCCGGCGGGTGAGCCGGCAGCTGGCCGCCGCGCAGACCATCGCGGTGGTGGAGGCCGGCGGGCGGACGGTCTCGCTGGGCTCGCTGCTCGGCCCGGAGTTCGCGGCCCGCCCGGAGATGTTCGCCTCCGACCGCTTCCACCCCTCCGCCCAGGGCTACGCCACCGCCGCGATGGCCGTGCTGCCCTCGGTCTGCGCGGCACTGGGCCTGTGGCCGCAGGAGACCGCGCCGCCCGCGCCGGGGGCCCGGGAGACGGTGCTGCCGATGGCGGTGGCGGCGGCCACCGCGGCCGGGCGGTCCGGCACCGAGGTGGCCTCGGCCACCGAGGGGGCGGGCGGACGGCGCTGGGCGCTGGTCAAGCAGCGGCTGCGGTTCGGGCTGCCGGCCGGCGGCGAGGGGCCGACGTCGGACAGCTCACACCCCGAGCCGGATGACGCGCGGGCTACTTGAGAGTAACTTTTCGCCCCGTAGCCGTCGCACCCAGTTCTTCCCCAGGCACAGAGGAGCCGTCATGCCCGAAGCCGTCATCGTCAGCGCCGCCCGTTCGCCGATCGGCCGGGCCTTCAAGGGCTCGCTCAAGGACCTGCGCCCGGACGACCTGACCGCGCAGGTGATCGCGGCCGCACTGGCCAAGGTGCCCGAGCTGGACCCGCGGCAGATCGACGACCTGATGCTCGGCTGCGGCCTGCCCGGCGGCGAGCAGGGCCACAACCTGGCCCGGATCGTCGCGGTGCAGATGGGCATGGACTACCTGCCCGGCGCGACCATCACCCGGTACTGCTCCTCCTCGCTGCAGACCACCCGGATGGCACTGCACGCGATCAAGGCGGGCGAGGGCGACGTCTTCATCTCGGCCGGCGTGGAGACCGTCTCCCGTTCGGTGAACGGCACCTCCGACCTCCCGGGCACCCAGAACCCGGTCTTCGGCGAGGCGATGGCCCGCACCGCCCGGCGCGCCGAGGAGGGCACCGGCGAGGCCGGCTGGCACGACCCGCGCGAGGACGGCCTGCTGCCGGACGCCTACATCGCGATGGGCCAGACCGCGGAGAACCTGGCCGCGCTCAAGGGCATCACCCGGGCCGACCAGGACGAGTTCGGCGTGCGCTCGCAGAACCTGGCCGAGGCCGCGATCAAGGCCGGCTTCTGGGCCCGCGAGATCACCCCGGTCACGCTGCCGGACGGCACCGTGGTCTCCACCGACGACGGCCCGCGCGCCGGGGTCACCCTGGAGGGCGTGCAGGGCCTCAAGCCGGTCTTCCGCCCGGACGGCACCGTGACGGCCGGCAACTGCTGCCCGCTGAACGACGGTGCGGCCGCGCTGGTCATCATGTCCGACACCAAGGCCCGGGAGCTTGGCCTGACCCCGCTGGCCCGGGTGGTCTCCACCGGCGTCTCGGCACTCTCCCCGGAGATCATGGGCTACGGCCCGGTGGAGGCCTCCAAGCAGGCGCTGAAGCGGGCCGGGCTGTCGATCGGGGACATCGACCTGGTGGAGATCAACGAGGCCTTCGCGGCCCAGGTGATCCCCTCCTACCGCGACCTGGGCATCGACCTGGACCGGCTGAACGTCAACGGCGGCGCGATCGCGGTCGGCCACCCCTTCGGCATGACCGGCGCCCGGATCACCACCACCCTGATCAACTCGCTGCAGTGGCACGACAAGCAGTTCGGCCTGGAGACCATGTGCGTGGGCGGCGGACAGGGCATGGCGATGGTGATCGAGCGACTGAGCTGAGACGCAGCGGAGGAACAGCTCACCAAGCGGCCCGAACCATCGAGCGGCTGAGCTGAGTGACGCGCCGTATACGGCTGGGTACTTGACACCCGTTTGGCATAACCCAGCGTAATTGAGGGCCGGATCACACCGAGGAGTGCGATCCGGCCCTCAACTCGTTTCCAGAGGCTCCGATTTGCACACCCCGGAGCCGATCAACTCCGCAGCGTACACCAACCTGACCTTTAGATTTTCGGACAATGACCAACGTCACGGACATATCGGACATCTTCCACTGCAGCACCAGCCATCCATACGGCAGGGTGGAGATGTTCCCCCGTTCCACTCCGCGCAAGGAGTACGTTCCGTGAGCGCCGTGTACACCTCTCTGCTGCTGATCCTGATCGTCGTGTCGTCAGCCGTCCTGGTCCATGTACGCGTCCTCTCCCGCCGGTTGGCCGAGCACACGGCCGCCGCTCCGGCCGCCCCCGACGAGGCGGCGATACGCCGCGCCGTCACCGAGGCGCTGGCCGCGGACCGCGAGCGGGAGATCAGCGAAGCCCGGGCGTTCTGGGCCGAGCAGGAGGCCCGCGCGGCCGAGGACGACCCGCTGCTCGACCCGCCGGCCGGGGGGCTGGAGTCCCTGGGGGCGGAGAACTGGCCGGTCTTCTTCCCGCGGCCGACCGGCCCGCAGGAGGCGGCGGACCACTCCGGCAGCATCGACCCGGTGTTCGGCGACGCGCTGCGCTCCGCGCTGGAGGACATGATCAGCGACAGCGGCACGCTGCCCGGCCCGGTCGGCCACCCCAGCATGCCGGGCGCCCCGGCCCAGAACGGCGACAGCGACCAGCGCGCCCGCCGGGAGGCCGACCTGCTGGCCACCGGCCTGGAGGCCGGGCTGCTGGACCCCGACCCGGAGGCCGAGCCGGCCCCGGCGCCGGACCCGCGCCGCCACCCCTCGCACCCGGACTTCGTCCCCAGCCAGACCCCGTCCCGGGAGTGGACCGACACCCGGCTGACCGCGCTGGCCGAGGAGCGGATCGCGCTCACCGACGTGCGGCCCGGCCCGCTGGGCACCCTGGACGTCTACGCCTTCGCCGACGGCACCACGCTCTGCGTGGCCCCCGGCGACCGCGAGGCGGCCTACCGGCTGATCGACGCGGTGCGGGCCGGCGAGGACGTCCGGCTGCTCGGCGGCTCCCGGTTCTCCGGCTCCTACTCGCTGACCTTCTCCACCGACGACGAGACCGTCTACGTGCTGGCCGACCGGGTGGTCGCCAGCATCTGATCCCCGGTCAGCCGACCAGACCGGCCAGTTCGCCGACCGCCGCGGCCGCCTCCGCCAGGAGCGCGGCCGCGGCTTCGTCGTTCCCGGCGTCGTGCAGCGCCACCGCCAGGTCGTGCCCGGCCACCGCGATCTGGTCGCCGACCGCGAAGGCGCCCGCGTCCGGCAGCTCGCGCGGCGCCGCGGCGGCGCCCTCCTCCAGCAGTTGGGCCCCGGCGGCCAGCAGGCGGGCCAGCGCCAGCCCGGCGGCGGCCCGCGACGGGTGCCCGGGGACGGCGCCGAGCAGCCGGCTCTGCGGCATCGCGCGGAACCGGTCGGCGAGGTGGTCGACGGCGGCCGACAGGTCGGCGGGATCGGGCATGGCGGAAAGCCTAACCGCCCGCCCCACGCTCCCGTGGGGCGGGCGGTCCGTCGTTCCCCGGGTCAGGGGGACGGTCCGACCTCGGTGCCCGGAGCCGGACTCGAACCGGCACGGCCTCTCGGCCAAGCAGTTTTAAGCTGCCCGTGTCTGCGTTCCACCATCCGGGCCGGAAACGCACCGCCCGTCTGCCGGGCATCCCAGAGCCTAGTCGTCCCGATCCCTCTCGCGCATGTTCCTGGCCGGGGAAGTTGTCATGTTTCCTTGCCATCTGACGAACAGTCCGGAATCCGGCCATGGATGCGCGCGTTCCGGCCATCAGGGTCACTGTCATACCGCAGGAGGAGAACGGGCACCGCGGATCAGACCGCGGTCGGGGCGGCCAACCGTCCGCCGGAGCGACGAGAACGGGGCGGTCCGGCGGCGAGCATGGAGACATCCGCCAGTGCGCCGCCGGAACCGGCCGCAGCGCTGTCCATCCCCACCCCAGGAGCAGCTGATGACCACGTCGACCGCAGCCGCCGTCCGGACCGGCCGGGCCGCCGCCCGGGCGGTTGGCCTCAACAAGGTCTACGGCGAGGGCGAGACCAGGGTGGTCGCCCTGGACGACGTCAGCGTCGAGTTCCGCCAGGGCGAGTTCACCGCGATCATGGGCCCCTCGGGGTCCGGCAAGTCGACCCTGATGCACTGCATGGCCGGGCTCGACACCGTCTCCTCCGGCTCCACCACCATCGGGGAGACCGAGCTGGTCGGGTTGAAGGACAAGCAGCTCACCCAACTTCGCCGGGACAAGATCGGGTTCATCTTCCAGGCGTTCAACCTGCTGCCCACCCTGACCGCGCTGGAGAACATCACGCTGCCGATGGACATCGCCGGCCGCAAGGTGGACCGGGCCTGGCTGGACGCGGTGGTGGACACCGTCGGCCTCTCCGGCCGGCTCTCGCACCGCCCCAGCCAGCTCTCCGGCGGCCAGCAGCAGCGGGTGGCCTGCGCCCGGGCGCTCGCCTCCAAGCCGGAGATCGTCTTCGCCGACGAGCCCACCGGCAACCTGGACTCCCGCTCCGGCGCCGAGATCCTCGCCTTCCTGCGCAACTCGGTGCGCGAACTCGGCCAGACCGTCGTCATGGTGACCCACGACCCGGTCGCCGCCTCCTACGCGGACCGGGTGGTCTTCCTGGCCGACGGCCGGATCGTGGACGAGCTCACCGCGCCCACCGCGGACGCCGTGCTCGACCGGATGCGCCGCTTCGACGCGAAGGGCCGGACCAGCTGATGTTCCGCACCGCACTGCGCAACGTGCTGGCCCACAAGGGCCGGCTGCTGATGACGGCACTGGCCGTCATGCTCGGCACCGCCTTCGTGGCCGGCACCATGGTCTTCTCCGACACCTTCGGCTCGGCGCTGAAGAACAGCTACTCCAAGGGCTTCGACCACCTCTCGGTCCGGGTCGTGGACGACGCCTCCACGACCACGGGCTTCACCGACGAGGACGGCGACCCGGGCGCCAAGCACCTGACCGCCGCCACCGTCTCCCAACTCGCCGCGCTGCCCGGGGTCGCCGAGGTCCGCGGCGTGGTCAACGGCTTCACCGCGGTGGCCGACAGGAGCGGCAAGAGCCTCGGCCAGGGCCGGGACTCGATGGGCGGCAACTTCGCCCCCGGCCGCGACGGCCAGGACTCCCGCTACCGGTTCGCCCAGGGCCGCGGCCCGCAGCACACCGGTGAGATCGGGCTGGACAAGGCCAGCGCCGACAAGGCGGGTTACCACGTCGGCGACACCGTCCGGGTCGCCGTCAACGGCCCGGCCCAGAACGCCGTGCTGACCGGCATCTTCAGCACCGACGACCCGGGGGTCAACTCCGGCAACCCGCTGGTGCTCTTCGACACCGCCACCGCCCAGCAGCAGCTCGGCGCCCCGGGCCAGTTCGGCTCCGTCGAGGTGGTCGGCGCGGCCGGCACCAGCCAGCAGACGCTGGCGAACGAGGTCGGCAGCGTGCTGCCGGACTCGCACAACCTCACCTACAAGACCGCCACCCAGCTCCAGGACGACCAGCGCAAGGACATCGAGGCCGGCACCAGCGGCATGCGCACCATGCTGCTCGCCTTCGCCGGGATCGCGCTCTTCGTCGGCATCTTCATCATCGCCAACACCTTCACCATGCTGGTCGCCCAGCGCACCCGGGAGCTGGCGCTGCTGCGGGCGATCGGCGCCAGCCGCCGCCAGGTGACCAACTCGGTGCTGATCGAGGCGCTGCTGATCGGCGCCCTGGCCTCGCTGGCCGGCCTGCTGGCCGGCGTCGGGATCGGGGCCGGACTGCAGTCCCTGGTGGGCTCGCTGGGCAACGGCAGCACCCCCACCGGCCCGCTGATCATCGCCCCGACCACCATCCTGGTCTCGCTGGTGGTCGGCACCGTGGTGACCGTGCTGTCGGCCCTGCTGCCGGCCCGCCGGGCCGCCCGGATCGCCCCGGTGGCGGCAATGAGCAGCGTGGACCAGCCGGCCACCCAGAAGGGCCTGCTGGTGCGCAACAGCATCGGCGCGGTGATCGCCGGCGGCGGCGCGGCGCTGGTGCTGCTCGGCTCCACCCAGGGCTCCAGCGGCAAGTGGACGGTGGCCGGCGGCGCGGTGGCCGCGCTGGTCGGGATCTTCATCCTCACCCCGCTGCTCTCCCGCCCGCTGATCGCGCTGGTCGGCCCGGTGCTCGGCAAGCTGTTCGGGATCTCCGGCAAGCTGGCCCGGCAGAACGCGGTGCGCAACCCGCGCCGCACCGCCGCCACCGCCTCGGCGCTGACCATCGGCCTGACCCTGGTCACCGCGCTCACCGTGCTGGGCACCTCGTTCAACGCGATGCTGGACCGCGCGGTCACCAACACCATGCGGGCCGACTACGCGGTCGGGCTCTCCAACGGCCTGAGCGTCTCCCCCGACGTGGCCGACCGGATCCAGCACGCCCCCGGGGTGGCCGCCTCCTCGCCGCTGACCTCCAGCCGCTTCAAGATCGGTGCCGGCAAGCTCAACGTCTCCGGGATCGACGCCGGCGCGGCCGGCCAGGTGCTCAGCCTCTCGATGACCAGCGGCTCGGCCGCCGCGCTCGGCCAGGGGCAGCTGCTGGTCGACGCCGACGCCGCCAAGACCGAGCACCTGTCGGTGGGCAGCACCCTGCCGACCGTCTTCCCGAACGGGAGCACCGGCACGCTGACCGTCGGCGGCATCTACACCGGCAGCCAGCTGCTGAGGTCGACGCTGCTGGACAACGCGGTGCTGACGGCCCACCAGGTGCCGGCGAACACCGAGGTGGTGCTGGTCAAGGGCACCTCCGGGGAGACCTCGGCGCTACGCCAGTCGCTGGTGGACGCGGGCGGCGACAACCCGCTGATCGAGGTGCAGACCAAGCAGGACCTGAAGGACAAGGTCAGCTCGCAGATCTCGTTCGCGCTGAACATGCTCTACGGCCTGCTGGCGATGTCGGTGCTGGTCGCCATCCTGGGCGTGATCAACACCATGGCGATGTCGGTCTTCGAGCGGAAGCGGGAGATCGGGATGCTGCGGGCGATCGGCCTGGACCGGCGCGGCATCCGCCGGATGGTCCGGCTGGAGTCGGTGGTGATCTCGCTCTTCGGCGCGGTGCTGGGCCTGGGCCTGGGCACCTTCCTGGCCTGGGCGGTGACCGGCACGCTGAAGAACGACGTGGCGGGGCTGACCACGGTGCTGCCGGTGGGCCGGCTGCTGCTCTTCCTGGCGCTGGCCGGCCTGGTGGGCCTGGTGGCCGCCGTCTGGCCGTCCCGGCGGGCTGCCAGGCTCGACATCCTGGACAGCATCAAGGCCGCCTGACGGCCCGTCCGGCGGCCCGCGCCGGACATGCGGAAGGGCCTCGGCCCGGTGGACGCCACCACCGGGCCGAGGCCCTTTTCCCGACTACTGCTACTGCGGTCCTGCTGGTCGTACTCCGCCCGGTCGCGAAACCGGCTGAGCACCACGGAGGTCGTGGTCCGGCGACGCTGCCGGGCGGAGGGCCTCCGACTCATACCCCGGCCCTGCGGCCGGGATCAGTCGCTTGCTGTGCCGTTCCTACTTGCTCGCCAGGGCCTTGTCGGCCTCGGCGGGGGCCGCGGGCTTCGGGATCGCCGGGCCGGCCGCCTCCTGGAAGGCGCCGAACGGCTTCTCCATCTCCGCCAGGCCGACCGTCTCGCGCTTGAGGAACATCGCGAGGGTCCAGTCGGTGAAGACCCGGACCTTGCGGTTCATGGTCGGGACCATGGCGCCGTGGTACAGGCGGTGGAACCACCAGGCCGGACGGCCCTTCAGCTTGTACTTGCCGAAGAGGATCGCCACGCCCTTGTGCAGGCCCAGACCGGCGACCGCACCGAGGTTCTTGTGCTTGTACTCCTGCTGCGGGAAGCCCCGCATGCCGGAGATCACGTTGTCGCCGAGCACGGCCGCCTGGCGCACCGCGTGCTGCGCGTTCGGCGGGCACCAGGCGCCCTCGCCCACGGCGAGGTCCGGCACCTGGGCGTTGTCGCCGGCCGACCAGACGTTGTCGAAGCCCTGGACCTGGAGGGTCGCGGCGGTGTCGACGTGGCCGCGCGGACCCAGCGGCAGGCCGAAGTTGGCCAGCACCGGGTTCGGCTTGACGCCGGCGGTCCACACGATGGTGGCCGCGTCGCACTCCACGCCGTTCTTCAGCACCACGTGCTGGTCGACGCAGGAGTCCATCGAGGTCTCGATGAAGATCTCGATGTCGCGCTCTTCGAGCTTCTCCTTGGTCCACAGGCCCAGGTCCGGCCCCATCTCGGGGAGGATCCGGTTGGCCGCCTCGACCACGATGAAGCGCATGTCGGACCGGCTGACGGTCTTGTAGAGCTTCGCCGCGTCGCGGGCCATGTCCTCGATCTCCGCGACGGTCTCGATGCCGGCGAAGCCGCCACCGATGACCACGAAGGTGAGGGCCTTGCGCCGGATCGCCTCGTCCGTGGTGGACTCGGCCTTGTCCAGCTGGGCCATGACGTGGTTGCGGAGGCTGATCGCCTCCTCGACCGTCTTCATGCCGATGCCGTGCTCGGCCAGGCCGGGGATCGGGAAGGTGCGGGAGACCGAGCCGGTGGCCACGACCAGGTAGTCGAAGGGCAGCTCGTAGCTTTCGCCGGCCTGCGGCGCGATGGTGGCGACCTTGCGGGCGTGGTCCACAGCGGTCACGTGACCGGTGAGCACCTCCGCCTTCTTGAGGGCGCTGCGCAGCGGCGCGACGAGGTTGCGAGGGGCGACGTTGCCGCCGGCCGCCTCGGGGAGGAAGGGCAGGTACGTCATGTACGACCGCGGGTCGACGACCGTGACGGTCGCCTCCCCGTAGCGCATCTTCTTGAGGATGCGCATCGCGGCATACAGGCCGACGTAACCACCGCCGACAATGAGGATGCGAGGACGCTCCGTGGTGCTCATATCCGAAAGTATCCAGCACCGCCCGGAGCACTCTTCGTGAGGCCCGTCACAAGGGTCTGGACAGGGCCTGCTACACTGCCCGCCCACACTTCGGCCCGACCAGCCCCACAAGACCCCTCCGGAGCACCCGGCCGGCGCTCGACCGGAGGTTTGGATTCCGGCGTCCCTCGTGAGCAGCAACGATCCGGCCCCACCGGGCGGTTCCCGCCCGTTGTTCCGATTTCGACGGCCAGCCGGAAGCCCCGCCTGGGATCTTGCGACCCCGGCCCACCGGCGGCCTTCGGTCCCGCAATCCGGACGAACCGCCTCCCCGAGTGCGGAAAACGGCTGGAACTCCATGTGAAGAAATTCACGAAGTTTCTCCCGAGGGCGGGCGCGCCACCCCTCCGAAGGCCCCCTGAAGGGGTCCCGGAGGGGGCCCCGGGGTGTCGGCGGGGTGGCGCGTCGGCGGCCGGCGGGGCCGTCGCCGGGTCAGCGGACGAGGCTCCAGGCGATGCCGTCGAGGATGTCGTGCTCGCTCACCAGCAGCTCGGCGGCGCCGGTCCGCTCCATGATCGACCGCAGCACCAGGGCGCCCGCGGCGATCACGTCCACCCGCCCGGGGTGCAGCCCCGGGATCGCCGCCCGCTCGGCGTGGCCGGCGCCCAGCAGCCGCTCCGTCACCTCGCGCACCCGGGTCAGCGAGAGCCGCGAGTGGTGGATCAGCGCCGAGTCGTAGTCGGGCAGCCCGAGCGCGATGGCGGCCACGGTGGTGACCGTGCCCGCCAGGCCCACCAGGGTGGCCGCGGCGTCCAGCGGGACCACCTCGGCGGCCCGGTTCAGCCCGGCGGCGATGTCCGCCTCGGCGGCGGCGATCTGAGCCGCCGTCGGCACCTCGGTGCCCGCGAAGTGGCGCTCGGTCAGCCGCACGCTGCCGATGTCCACCGAGCGGGCCGCCCGGACGGAGTCGGCGCCCAGCACGAACTCGGTGGAGCCGCCGCCCAGGTCGAAGACCAGGTACGGGGCGGCCGCCCCGCTGCCCGCCAGGCCCTGGGTGGCGCCGGTGAAGGCCAGCTGGGCCTCCTCGTCGCCGGAGACCACCTCGGGCGACACCCCGATGATCTCCCGCACGCCCTCGGCGAATTCGGCGCTGTTCTCGGCGTCCCGGGAGGCGCTGGTGGCCACGAACCGGGTGCGCTCCGGCGCCACCCCGTAGTCGGCGATCACCGCGGCGTACTCCCGGCAGGCCTTGAAGGTGCGCTCCAGCGCCTCCGGGGCCAGCCGGCCGGTGCGGTCCACGTCCTGGCCCAGCCGGACGATCTGCATCCGGCGGTCCAGGTCCCGCGCGCGGCCGGCGGCCGGGTCCAGCTCGGTGATCAGCAGGCGGATCGAGTTGGTGCCGCAGTCGACGGCGGCCACCCTGGTGCTGCTCATCCCCGGTCCTCCCCGGCCTCGTCCCCGGCGGCGGCGCGCTTGGCGGCCCGCTCGGCCGTCTTGGCCTCCTTGGCGGCGATCACCTCGGCGGGGTCGTCCGCCTCGGCCCGCTGCCGGTGCAGCGCGGCCACCCCGGCCTCGATCTGCTCCTCCGTCACGCAGCCGCCCTTGCGCCACCACTCGGGCAGCATCGCCAGCGCCTCGTCGCCCAGCGGGTTGACGCCCGGTCCGGCCGCCAGCGAGTGGCCGACCAGCACGTGCAGGCACTTCACCCGGTCCGGCATGCCGCCGGCGCTGGGGAAGCCCTCCAGCACCTCGATGGCGTCCCGGCGGGCGATGTAGTCCTCGTGCGCCTTCTGGTAGGCGGCCGCCAGCTCCGGGTCCTCGGCGAGCCGGGCGGTCTGCTCCTTCATCACGCCGTCCGCCTCCAGGGTGCCGATCAGCGAGGCGGCCCGGGGGCAGGTCAGGTAGTAGAGGGTGGGGAACGGCGTGCCGTCGGGCAGCCGGGGGGCGGTCTCCACCACGTCGGGGTTGCCGCACGGGCAGCGGTGCGCGACCGCCCGGGTGCCGCGGGGCACCCGGCCGAGCTGGGCCGCCACGGCGGCCAGGTCGCGGTCGGCGACCGGCTGGTTCTCCGGCTGGTTCTCAGTGCTCATCAGGTGCTCATCAGGGGTCAGGGGACGGGTGCGGGGGTGGGGGTGGGTGAGCCGGCCGCCGCGTCCACCGAGTTCCAGACGGTGCTGTACCAGGGCTCGGCGGCCTTCGGCCCGGACTGCGCGGTGCCGGCGCCCGAGGGCTTGGTCGCGCCGGGCGAGGGGCTGGGGTCCACGGCGGTGAACGGGGTCTCGCCGGGCATCGCGTAGTGCAGCCGGCTGCGCGCCTGGGCCTTGAGGTACTCCGGGTCCTGCCAGCGGGCCCGCTCGGCGGTCAGCCGCTGCACCTCCTGGCGGGCCTGCTCGGCCTTGGCGCGCTGGGCGGCGATCTCGTCGCGCTGGTTGATGAACTGACGGGTCGGGTAGGCCAGGATCGCCACCAGCGAGCAGAGCACCAGGACCAGCACGGTGGCGCGGCTGGTGAACCGGGGACGCCCCGGGAACTTCCACGCTGCCATCTGCTCCTCGCCCCTCCGTCACGCCGGTGCCCCGGCCCCCACCCTACGGGGTGGGGGCCGGGGCACCGGTCATTGCTGGGCCGGGGTCAGCCCTCGTACTCGCTGGGCCTACTGGTCCGCGTAGCGGAACCGCGGGAACGCGGCACGGCCCGCGTACTCGGCGGCGTCGTCGAGGATCTCCTCGATGCGCAGCAGCTGGTTGTACTTGGCGACGCGCTCGGAGCGGGCCGGGGCGCCGGTCTTGATCTGGCCGCAGTTGGTGGCGACGGCCAGGTCGGCGATGGTGACGTCCTCGGTCTCGCCGGAGCGGTGCGACATCATGCAGCGGTAGCCGTTGCGCTGGGCCAGCTCGACGGCGTCCAGGGTCTCGGTCAGCGAGCCGATCTGGTTCACCTTCACCAGCAGCGCGTTGGCGGTGCCGGTCTCGATGCCGCGGGCCAGCCGGACCGGGTTGGTGACGAACAGGTCGTCACCGACCAGCTGGACCTTGCTGCCGAGCTTGTCGGTCATGGCCTTCCAGCCGTCCCAGTCCTCCTCGTTCAGCGGGTCCTCGATGGAGACCAGCGGGTAGGAGTCGACCAGGTCGGCGAAGTAGTCGATCAGCTCGGCGGCCGACAGCGACTTGCCCTCGAACTGGTAGGCGCCGTCCTTGTAGAACTCGCTGGCGGCGACGTCCAGGGCGAGCGCGACGTCCTTGCCCGGCACGTAGCCGGCCTTCTTGATCGCCTCGGTGATCAGGTCCAGCGCCTCGCGGTTGGAGTCGAGGTTCGGCGCGAAGCCGCCCTCGTCGCCCAGACCGGTGGAGAGGCCGCGCTCCTTCAGCACGCCCTTGAGGGTGTGGTAGACCTCGACGCCCCAGCGGACGGCCTCGGAGAAGGACTCCGCGCCGATCGGGGCGATCATGAACTCCTGGATGTCCACGTTGGAGTCGGCGTGCGAGCCGCCGTTCAGGATGTTCATCATCGGGACCGGCAGCACGTGCGCGTTCGGGCCGCCGAGGTAGCGGAAGAGCGGCAGGTCGGAGGCCTCGGAGGCGGCGTGCGCCACGGCGAGCGAGACGCCGAGGATGGCGTTGGCGCCGAGCGAGGACTTGTCCGGGGTGGCGTCGAGGTCGAGCATCGCCTGGTCGATCAGCCGCTGCTCGGTGGCGTCGTAGCCCACCAGCTCCGGGCCGATCTGCTCGATCACGGCGAGGACGGCCTTCTCGACGCCCTTGCCGCCGTAGCGGTTCTTGTCGCCGTCGCGCAGCTCCAGCGCCTCGAAGGCACCGGTGGAGGCGCCGGACGGGACAGCGGCGCGGCCGGTGCTGCCGTCGTCGAGGCCGACCTCGACCTCGACCGTGGGGTTACCGCGGGAGTCGAGGATCTCGCGGGCGACGACGACATCAATGGACGGCACTATGCATCTCCTTGCGGAAGCGGTCCTGCGGACAGGGATGGCGGGGGCGTTACGACCAGAGCCTAACCGCACCGACCGGCCGGGCCACCCGGACCTCGCTCCCGTCTCACGGTGTGGCTCTGCTACCTGCCGGTAGTTCACCTGAATGCCTGTTCGGTGTGGTCCGGGGACGCCGGGTTGAACGTCCCCGGACCGCTTCCGGCCTGCGGCTTCACGCAGGGCTGGGAATCCGGGCGCGGAAGTCGGCTCAGCCGGCGTCCAGCACCTGGCCCGGGTAGATCAGGTTCGGGTCGCCGCCGATCACCGACTGGTTGTGCTGGTACAGCGCCTGCCAGCCGCCGACGATCTGCTGCGCCGTGGCGATCTTCGACAGGGTGTCACCGGGCTTCACGGTGTAGCCGCCGGTCTGCGGCTTCGCCGGACTGGGGGCGGCCGGCTTCGCGGGAGCGGCGGCCGGCGCCGGGGTGCTCGGCTGGGCGGCCGGCTTCGACTGACCGGGCGTCGACTGGCTGGGCCTGGGGCTGCTGGGCTGGGTCTGCTTCGGCGTGCTCGGCGCGGACCGGGTGGTCGGCGCGGAGTCGCTGCCGGTGTCCACCGCGGCGGCGCCGCCGCCCTTGGACAGCCCGGCCTTCACCGAGCAGACCGGCCAGGCGCCCGGACCCTGCGAGGCCAGCACCCGCTCGGCCACCGCGATCTGCTGGTCCTTGCTGGCGAGGTCGGCACGCGGGGCGTACTGGGTGCCGCCGTACGCGGCCCAGGTCGAGGAGGTGAACTGCAGCCCGCCGTAGAAGCCGTTGCCGGAGTTGATCGACCAGTTGTTGGTGGACTCGCAGTTGGCGACGCCGTCCCAGACCGAGACCGGCGCGGCGTGCGCCCCGGCCGCGGTGAGCAGCGGCAGAGCGAGGCCCGCGCCGGCCACGCCGGCGACGGCGATGGCCTTCTCCGCGGTGGTGCGACGGCGATGGCGGCCAGTGCCACTGAGCAGCATGAAGGTGTCCCTCTCCGCACGCCTGCGAGGTGAGCTGTCGGGTTCGGACCGGTGAGGATGGCCCGGCCGGCCGCCCGGATCGCTCCGGCGGTCGGCTTCACCCCTAGCCGTGGGAGACGGCAGAAAACCTGGGTCCCCCGCCCCTGCCCATGGGGAAGTCGGGTTGCCCGGCTGCGCGGTGGGCAGGGCTCGGCGTTTCCGCGCACGGGGTTCGCTGCCGCGAACTCCACGGAGAGTAGGCAGATCTGCTGAACAATCACAAGCTCATATCGCCGACATCACGTCAGAATTACGGAGCGCGATCGATCGCCCACCTACTGATCAGCTATGTCCGCATTGATCCCCATTCAGATCACTGACTTCCGAGGCTGTCCGACACGCCGTCAGCCGAGCGCCTCCGCCGTCCCATCAGCCCCGCGGGCTCTCAGGTGTGAACGAAACCGGGAGTTGGCGCAGACCGCGCATGATCAGTCCGCCGCGCCACCGCAGCTCCGCCGGGTCGGCTGCCGGGCGCAGATCGGGCAGCCTGGTCAGCAGGGTGGCGAGCGCCAGACGGCCCTCCAGCCGGGCCAGCGGCGCGCCGATGCAGTAGTGGATGCCGTGACCGAAACCCAGGTGCGGGTTGTCCTGCCGGGCCAGCTCCAGGGTGTCCGCTCCGCCGAACCGCGCCGGGTCGCGGTCGGCCGCCGCCAGCACCACCAGCACCGGGTCGCCGACCGGGATGTCCACCCCGCCGATGGTCAGCGGGCTGGTCGCGAACCGCCAGGTGGCCAGCTCCACCGGCCCGTCGTAGCGCAGCAGTTCCTCGACCGCGGTGGCCAGCAGCCCGGTCTCGCCGGCCGCGATCGAGCGTTGCAGCTCCGCCCGTTGCGCGGGGTGGTTCATGAGCGTGTGCAGGCCGTTGCCGATCAGGTTCACGGTGGTCTCGAAGCCCGCGAAGAGCAGGATGAAGGCCATCGCCGCGGCCTCGTTCTCGGTCAGGTGCTCGCCGTGGTCGCTGGCCCGGATCAGACCGGAGATCAGGTCCTCGCCGGGGTCGGCGCGCTTGCGGTGGATCAGCTCCAGCAGGTAGGCCCGCATCTTCTTGACCGCCCGGGCCACCCCGCCGCGCGGGCCGGCGCCGTGCCGGATCATCATCCCGGCCCAGTCGCGGAAGTCGTCCTGGTCCTCGGCCGGCACCCCGAGCAGGTCGCAGATCGCGTAGATCGGCAGCGGGAAGGCGAACTCGTGGATCAGGTCGGCCGTGCCACGGGCCGCGAAGGAGTCGATCAGCCGGTCGGTCAGCAGCTGCACCTGCGGCTCGAACTCGGCCACCCGGCGCGGGGTGAACGCCTTGGAGACCAGCCGCCGCAGCCGGGTGTGGTCCGGCGGGTCGATGTTCAGCAGATGGGTCATCAGGTCCGCCTGCCGCTCCCCCGGGATGCCGACCCGCCCGGTGCGGTGCGCCTGCTCGCTGTGGTGCGCCGGGTTCTTGGAGAGCCGGGCGTCCGCGAGCGCCTGGCGCGCGTCGGCGTACCGGGTCACCAGCCAGGCGTCGACCCCGCTCGGGAGCGTGGTGCGGTGCACCGGCGCGTGCTTCCTGAGCCAGGCGTACGCCGGGTAGGGATCGGCGGCGAACTCCCAGGTGAACAGGGGTGGCATGGACTCAGTCGGCGATGCGGGCATGTCTTGACGGTATCCGTTGGCCGCGGTGAGTGAGTCTGGTCACCTGACGGGTAATCCCTGTTGCGGAGGGTCAGCCGAAGCCTACGATCCTCCGATACGAACGGTGGGCGCCAGTGCGGTGTCGCCCCCAGGGAGGAGCAGGCCATGCGAGTAGCCGGTCAAGTGGTGGTCATCGCGGTGCTCGACGGCGGCGACGGCGACGGCCCGGCCCGGCGGTTCACCGCTGCCGGAGCCGTCGGGCTGCTCCTGGCCGACCCCCGCCCGGGCGTGGCCGAGGACCTGGCCGCCGCGCTGGACCGCACCGGCTGCCCGGTGGTCGGGGTCTGCTCCGACATCCACCAGCCCAGCGACATCGCCGCCCTGGTCTCCACCGCCGAGAAGCACCTCGGCCCGATCGACCTGTTCTGCGTGGCCGGACCGGACGGCGAGCGGATCGTGGCGCTGGACGAGCTGCCCGGCGACCTGGACCGGCTGGCCGAGCTGCTGGACCCGCTGAGCACCGCGATCGGCGAGGTGGTCCCGGCCCAGCGGGCCGCCGACGCCTCGCTGCCGGCGGCCTGACCCGGTCCCGCTCCTAGGCGGGCAGACCCTCGGCCGCCCGCACCGCCGCACGGTACCCGCGGGCCGCGTGGCGCAGCGCCGCGTCCGGATCCACCCCCGCGTCGTGCGCCCGCTGCACCACGGCGAGCAGCAGCTCGCCGACGCTCGCCTCGGTCAGCTCCCCGGGCAGCGCGTACGGGGCGTCCGCGACCCCGGTGAACCCGGCCCGCCGCACCCGGGAGACCAGCTTGGCCGCGAAGGCCAGCGCCGGCAGCCCGCCCGGCACGCCGTCCAGCACCGACTCCCGGTCGCCCTTCTCGGCCGCCTTCAGCTGCTCCCAGTTCGCCTCCACCTGGTCGGTGGTGTCGGCGTCGGAGTCGCCGAAGACGTGCGGGTGGCGGTAGATCAGCTTGTCCACGATGTCGCCGGCCACCTCGTCGATGGAGAACGGGTCCTCGGCGTCCTCCTGGGCGATCCGGGAGTGGAAGAAGACCTGCAGCAGCACGTCGCCCAACTCCTCGCGCAGCGTCGCCCGGTCGCCCTCCTCGATCGCCTCGACCAGCTCGAAGGCCTCCTCCACCAGGTACTTCACCAGCGAGGCGTGGGTCTGTTCGGCGTCCCACGGGCAGCCGCCGGGGGAGCGCAGCCGGTCCATCACCGCGACCAGGTCGAGCAGCCGCGCGCCGGGCAGGTCGTAGGAGCCGGGCAGCACCTCGATCTCCGGCGCCCGCCCCGCCTCCTCCACCGCGATCCGGGCCAGCGCCCCGGTCAGCCCCGGGTCGCCGTCCTGGCTGCCCAGGAAGACCGCGGGCGCCCGCTCCACCAGCTGCCGGGCCAGCGCGGGCGCGCTGCCGCGCTCCAACTGCTCCACGGCCACCCCGGCCTGGGCCAGCGCGGCCAGCTGCGGGTGCGCGGGGTCGGCCGCCAGCACCACGGGCGCGGCGTGCAGCGCCTGCCAGGCCGGCCAGCTGAGCAGGCCGGGGGCGATGCGGTGGGTGGTGGTCAGCAGGGTGAGCTTCGAGGTCGTCTCCACACCTCGAAACCTACCCCCGCGGTCGCTACGCGGCGGCGCCGGACTGCGGCAGCCAGGGCTCGCTCGGGCCGTCCAGCACCGCCTGGGCCGGGTCCCAGCTGCCGTAGCGCGGGTTGACGGTCACCTTCAGCTCGTTGGAGGCCTCGGTCAGCAGCTGGTGGACCGCCTTGTTGCCGTCCGCCGTGCCCAGCTGCTGGCCGTTCATCGCGGCCAGCTTCTGCAGGCCCAGCTGCTCGCGGTAGAAGGAGTCGATCTCCTTGGCCGGCACGGCGTGCTTGAGCAGCAGCATCTGCTCCAGGCCCTGCTCGCCGCCCCAGGCCGCCGTCTGCTCGTCGCGCAGCCGGCCCACCTCGGAGTCGGTGACGGCCAGCCCGTGGTCGTCCAGGGCGTGCGCGACCACCTGGTCGAAGACCATCCCGGACACCGTGGCCCCGACCAGCCCGGCCTGCTCCTGGTACTGACCGGCCGGCAGCTGCGCCGCCTGCGTCCGGAACTCGGCCACCCGCGCCTCGACCGCCGCGATGGTGATCTTGTCCGGACCGATCAGTGCCGCGGCCCCGGGCCGCGGCGGCTGGCTCCCGCAGGCGCTGAGCGCCAGCGCGGCCACCACCGCCCCGAGGACGGGGATCACGCGGCGGACGCGAACGGAGCGGACGGAGCTGCTGCGGATCACGCGAAGCCTCCCGGACGGGGCAGCGGCGGGCAAGTGGCCGTGTCGAGTCACGAGAATAGGGAGCGCCCGTCCCATTGCCCAGACGTCGTACCGAACACATCACCCGTACAGCCGAATTGTCGTCCCATCAGCTGGGTCCGGACCCTCTCGTGCGGCAGGCCGCCGCCACCCCGGGCGGGCGGGCGCACCGTGCCCGATCCTCTCGGCGAGCCGGTGGCCGCCGCCGATCAACCGCTCCGGGTCACCGCCGGTCGCTCCCGGCCTGCCGGCGCGGCAGTTCGGCGAGCTGCTGCAGGTCGTCGGCCGGGGCGGGCGGGGGGAGGTACGGCGTCGGCATCGGTGCCGGCTTCATCGCCGGCGTGTGGGCGTCCCAGGCGGCGCGGCGGTTCATCAGCAGGAAGTGCAGTGGCGCCCCGAGCATCATCAGCAGCATCAGGCCCACGCCCAGGTGGTTCGCCACCCCGCCGTTGCTGCCCGGATCGGTGATCGCGGCCGAGACCACCAGGGCCAGCTCCAGCACCACCGCCGCCACCGCGCCGGCCAGGTCCGCCCGGGTCCGGCGGCGGACGGCCAGCAGGACGGCGGGCAGGAAGCCGAGCAGACCCGCCGTCAGGAACGCCACCAGGCAGAGCACCGTGGCCGGGCCCGCGCCGAGCCGCCCGGGCGGCCGCCGCGGGCACGGCGGTTGATACGTCATCGGCGTGCTCCCCCAGGCGGCGCGTCAGTTCGACGGGGCCACCGTACCGCCCGGCGCTACGCCGGTCGGCGTCCGAGGTGCACCACGTCCGGGACACCGCGGCTCACCGGGACCTCCACACTGTGCACCTGCGCGAACCCGGCGGTGCGCAGCGCCGCCTCGAAGGCGGCGGAGGGCCGGGCGCTCCAGACGGCGAGGACGCCGCCGGGGTGCAGGCAGGCCATCGCGGCGGCGAGGCCGGCCGGGCCGTAGAGGCCGTCGTTGGAGTCGGTGACGGTCCAGTCCGGGCCGTTGTCGATGTCCAGGCAGAGCGCGTCGTAGCGGTCGCCGGTGCCGGCCAGGTAGGCGACCAGGTCCAGCTCGCGGACCGCCACCCGGGGATCGGCCAGCGCCGGGCCGGAGATCGCGGCGAGCGGGCCGGTGCGATGCCAGTCGATGATCGCGGGCTCCCGCTCGGCCACGGTGATCGCACCCCACCGCGGCTCGGCGGCGGCGTGCGCCAGCGAGAAGCCCACCCCGAGCCCGCCGATCAGCACGGACGGGCGCCCGGCCGGCAGCATCGCCAGCGCGGCGTCGATCAGCAGCCGCTCGGACCGGCCGTCGGCGGTGTCCATCAGGAAGCACCCGTTGGCGATGATCTCGTGGTCCGCCCCGCGCCGCCGCAGCACCACCTCCCCGAACGGCCCCTCCCGCCGGTCGAGCACCACGGGCTCCCCGTCCTGGTCCCTGCTCGGCAGCACACTCGGCGACTCGGGGGTCATGCGGCGGGGCACCTTTCGTTCGGGGCGGAAGGATCGGGCGGAAGATCTCACGGTAGCGCCCCAGCACCTTGTGCACGCCGGGACGGGCGCGGGCACCCCCTCCGCGCCCGTCCCGTCCCGGAGCCGGAGCCCGTTACTTCTTCGCCGCCGCCAGCTCCTCGAACATGGTGGAGAGGAAGGTCCCGCACCAGGCCAGCAGTTCCCGCCCGACCACCGGCTTGCCACCGATCCGCGCCGTGGTCGGCCGCGGCACCAGCAGCTGCGAGGTGGCCGCCTTCACCTGGCTGCGCGGGTAGAGCCGGTTGAGCCGCAGCGTCTGCGACTCCCGCAGCTCCACCGGCCCGAACCGCACCACGTTGCCCTGCAGCGTGATGTCCGCGATCCCGCACCGCCGCGCGTACAGCCGCAGCGCGGCCACCAGCAGCAGGTTCTCCACCGGCTCCGGCAGCTTCCCGTAACGGTCCGTCAGCTCGGCCCGCACCTGCTCGATGTCGTCCTCCGAGTTGACCGCCGCGATCGAGCGGTAGGCCTGCAGCCGCAGCCGCTCGCCGGGTGCGTAGTCGTGCGGCACGTGGGCGTCCACGGGCAGCTCGATCTTCACCTCCAGCGGCTCCTCCTCCGGCTGCCCGCCCGCCTCCAGCGACTCGCGGAACTCGGCCACCGCCTCCCCGACCATCCGCATGTAGAGGTCGAAGCCGACGCCCGCGATGTGCCCGGACTGCTCGCCGCCGAGCAGGTTGCCGGCGCCGCGGATCTCCAGGTCCTTCATCGCCACGTACATGCCCGCGCCCATCTCGGTGTGCTGGGCGATGGTGGCCAGCCGCTCGTGGGCGGTCTCGGTCAGCGGCTTCTCCGGCGGGTAGAGCATGTAGGCGTAGCCGCGCTCGCGGCCGCGCCCGACCCGGCCGCGCAGCTGGTGCAGCTGGGAGAGGCCGAAGGTGTCGCCGCGCTCCACGATCAGGGTGTTGGCGTTGGAGATGTCGATGCCCGACTCCACGATCGTGGTGGAGACCAGGACGTCGAACTCCTTCTCCCAGAAGTCCACCACCACCTTCTCCAGCTGGGTCTCCCCCATCTGCCCGTGCGCGGTGGCGACCCGGGCCTCCGGCACCAGGTCCTTCAGCCGGGCGGCCGCCTTGTCGATCGACTCCACCCGGTTGTGGATGTAGAAGACCTGGCCCTCGCGGAGCAGTTCGCGCCGGATCGCCGCCGAGATCTGCTTCTCGTCGTACGGTCCGACGAAGGTCAGCACCGGGTGCCGCTCCTCCGGCGGGGTGGTGATGGTGGACATCTCCCGGATGCCGGTGACGGCCATCTCCAGGGTTCGCGGAATCGGGGTGGCGGACATGGTCAGCACGTCCACGTTGGCCCGCAGCTTCTTCAGCTGCTCCTTGTGCTCGACGCCGAACCGCTGCTCCTCGTCCACGATCACCAGGCCCAGGTCCTTGAACCTGGTCTCGGAGGAGAACAGCCGGTGGGTGCCGATCACCACGTCCACCGAGCCGTCGAAGAGCCCCTCCAGCACGGCCTTGGCCTCGCTGTCGGTCTGGAACCGGGAGAGCGCCTTCACCACCACCGGGAAGTTGGCGTACCGCTCGGCGAAGGTGGAGAAGTGCTGCTGCACCAGCAGCGTGGTCGGCACCAGGACCGCCACCTGCTTGCCGTCCTGCACCGCCTTGAAGGCCGCCCGCACCGCGATCTCGGTCTTGCCGTAGCCCACGTCGCCGCAGATCAGCCGGTCCATCGGGACCGACTTCTCCATGTCGGACTTCACCTCGGCGATGGTGGTCAGCTGGTCCGGCGTCTCCGCGTACGGGAAGGCGTCCTCCAGCTCCCGCTGCCAGGGCGTGTCCGGGCCGAACGAGTGGCCGGGGGCCGCCATCCGGGCGCTGTACAGCTTGATCAGGTCGGCGGCGATCTCCTTGACCGCCTTCTTGGCCCGCTGCTTGGTCTTCGCCCAGTCCGCGCCGCCGAGCCGGTGCAGCGTCGGGGCCTCGCCGCCGACGTACTTGGTCACCTGGTCCAGCTGGTCGGTCGGCACGAAGAGCCGGTCGCCGGGGTGCCCGCGCTTGGCCGGCGCGTACTCCAGCACCAGGTACTCGCGGGTGGCGCCCTGCACGGTGCGCTGCACCATCTCCACGTAGCGGCCGACCCCGTGCGCCTCGTGCACCACGTAGTCGCCGGCCGCCAGGGCCAGCGGGTCGATCGCGTTGCGCCGCCGGGACGGCATCCGGCGCATGTCCTTGGTGGAGGAGCGCTGGCCGGACAGGTCGGTCTCGGTGATCACGGTGAGCTTCAGGGCCTCGTCCACGAAGCCGTGCTCGATCGAGCCGCAGGAGACGTAGACCACGTCCCGGGTGGGCGCCTCGGTCAGCTCGGGCACCAGCCGGGCCGGAATGCCCTCGTTGCCCAGCACCTCGGCCAGCCGGGAGGCCGGGCCCTGGCCCTCCGTCACCATGACGACCCGCCAGTCGGCGGCCAGCCGCTCCTTGGCGTCCGCGATCGCCCGCGCGGTGTCGCCGCGGTAGGCCTCGACGGCGTGCATGCCCAGGGTGGCGGTGTGGGAGTCGAACTCCAGCAGCGAGCCGACCGCCGCCTCCCCCGCCGCGAACGGGCTGACGGACCACCAGGGCAGCCCGATCGCCTGCGCGTGCTCGCGCACCTCGGCCAGCGAGCGCAGCGAGGCGGCGGAGACGTCGATCTGCTCCACGTCGATCGGCCGCTCGCCGCCGGAGGCGGCCGCCACCCAGGAGGCGTGCAGGAACTCCTGGCTGGTGGCCACCAGGTCGGCGGCCCGGGTGCGGACCCGCTCCGGATCGCAGACCACGGCGACCGAGCCGGCCGGCAGCACGTCCAGCAGCAGCTCCATGTCGTCCACCAGCACCGGGGCCAGCGACTCCATGCCCTCGACCGCGATGCCCTCGGCGATCCGGTCCAGGATCTCGGCCAGCTCCGGATGGCGCTGCGCCAGCGCGGCCGCCCGCTCCCGCACCTGCTCGGTGAGCAGCAGCTCCCGGCAGGGCGGGGCCCACAGACCGTGCTCGGCGATCTCCAGCGAGCGCTGGTCGGCGACCTTGAAGTAGCGGATCTCCTCGATCTCGTCGCCCCAGAACTCCACCCGCAGCGGGTGCTCCTCGGTGGGCGGGAAGACGTCCAGGATGCCGCCGCGGACCGCGAACTCGCCGCGCTTCTCGACCAGCTCGACCCGGGCGTAGGCGGCCGCGGCGAGCCGGCGGGCGATCTCCTCCAGATCGTGCGAGCCGCCGCGCTGCAGCGCCACCGGCTCCAGCTCGGCCAGCCCCTTGACCTGCGGCTGGAGCACCGAGCGGACCGGCGCGACGACCACCTGCACCGGCCCGGCCGACGGGTCGTCGGCAAGCGGATGAACGATCCGCCGCAGCACCGCCAGCCGGCGGCCGACGGTGTCCGAGCGCGGCGACAGCCGCTCGTGCGGCAGCGTCTCCCAGGCCGGGAACTCGGCCACCGAGTCCGGCGGCAGCAGGGAGCGCAGGCTGGCGGCCAGGTCCTCGGCCTCCCGCCCGGTGGCGGTCACGGCGAGCACCGGCCGGCCGCGTTCGCCGGCCCCGGCGGCCAGCGAACGGGCCAGCGCGGCGACCACGAACGGGCGGGCGGCGGGCGGGCCGACCAGGTCCAGATGGGGGCGGTGACCGCCGGCCGCCGCCTCGATCGCCTCGGCGAGGGCGGCGTCACGGACCACGACGTCGAGCAAACCGGTCAGGCTCATGCGATCTTCTTCGTCCCGTGGGGTCGCAGCGGACGGCCCGCCTGAAGGCACTCGCTCCTGCGGGCGGGCAGCTTGACAGGCCCGGCACGCGCGAGGCAGGGGCCGGGTCAGGCATCCAGCGTACGCCGAGCGCCCGGCCCTGACGCGGCCAGCCACCGGCAACCGCGGCTCCGGACGGCCCCGGCGGGGTCCGCGGGGGCGGCGGCGGGTGCCAGAGCGGTTCCGTCATGCCCACGACCTGCGGTTCGGACGGAACAGCCGATTGTCAAGAAGTGGACACACTCCTGTCACTGGGAATCCATGGACGTCGCGCAGAATAGATCCCGTGCTCGCCGCTCCAACCGTGGGGGATGGCGTGGTGGGCCCAACGCACTCCGATGGGGGTCGGGGTGCGAGGCCGGGCGACCCTGGGTGGGGGCGCCCGCCCGAGCGTCGGGAGTCGGGGCGCCCTGTCCTGGAGGGCGCCCCGGGTCCTGACCACCACCGGACCGCTCGTTCCGGTGATCTTTGGGACCCCGGCAGCCGGATCCCGCTCCGACGGCGCACCCGCTCCCTAGTCTGGCGCCATGCGCGTCGTCATCGCCGGCCAGGGCTACGTGGGCCTCCCGCTCGCCGTCCGCTCCGCCGAAGCCGGTCACCAGGTGATCGGATACGAGATCGACCGGCGCCGGGTCTCCCGGCTGGCCGACGGCGACTCCTACATCGAGGACATCCCGGACACCCGGCTGCGCCCGCTGCTGGCCGCCGGCCGCTACCGCCCCACCTCCGACCCCGCCGCGCTGGCCGGCTTCGACCTCGCGGTGATCACCGTGCCCACCCCGCTGCGCGACGGGGTGCCCGACCTCTCCTACATCGAGGCGGCCGGCGAGGTGCTGGCCGGGCACCTGCGCCCGGGCGCCACGGTGGTGCTGGAGTCCACCACCTACCCGGGCACCACCGAGGAGCTGCTGGCGCCGCTGCTGGAGAAGGGCTCCGGGCTGCGGGCCGGCCCGGACTTCCACCTCGGCTACAGCCCCGAGCGGATCGACCCGGGCAACCCGGTCTGGCGGCTGGAGAACACCCCGAAGGTGGTCTCCGGGATCGACCCGGACTCGCTGCGCGCGGTGGACGGCTTCTACCGGCAGCTGGTGGAGCGCACCGTGCCGGTCTCCTCCTGCAAGGAGGCCGAGCTGACCAAGCTGCTGGAGAACACCTTCCGGCACGTCAACATCGCGCTGGTCAACGAGCTGGCGATGTTCGCCCACGACCTGGGCATCGACATCTGGGAGGCGATCGACGCGGCGGCCAGCAAGCCCTTCGGCTTCCTGCGGTTCGACCCGGGGCCCGGGGTCGGCGGGCACTGCCTGCCGATCGACCCGTCCTTCCTCTCCTGGCGGGTGGAGCGGGCGCTCGGCCGCTCGTTCCGGTTCGTCGAGCTGGCCAACGACGTGAACAGCCACATGCCCGACTACGTGGTCCGCCGGCTCACCGAGGGGCTGAACCAGCGGCGCCGGCCGGTCAACGGCTCCCGGGTGCTGCTGCTCGGGCTGGCCTACAAGAAGAACACCGGCGACGCCCGGGAGACCCCGGCCGCCCGGATCGCCGAGCTGCTGACCCGGATGGGCGCCGAGGTCCGGGCGGCCGATCCGCACGTGCTGCCGGGCGTCCACCTGCCCGGCCAGCGCGGCCCGTTCAGCGGGGTGCACCGAGTGCCGCCGACGCCCGAGGAGCTGGCCGCCGCCGACGCGGTGGTGCTGCTCGCCGACCACGACGACTTCGACTACCCGGCGATCGGCGCGCACGCCCGCTACCTGTTGGACTGCCGGCGGCGGGTCAGCGGCACCGCCGTGGAGGTGCTCTGAGGCCAGGTCAGGCCAGCTCGGCGGCGGCCTCGGCCAGCTCGGCGAGCGCGGCCAGCGCGATCGGGGCGTACTCCCCGTCCTCGGCCGCCGCCCAGCGCCGGTAGCCGAGCGAGAAGGCGAGCACGCCCAGCTCGGCGGCGACCAGCGCCACCGGCCCGGTCAGCCCCCGCCCGCCCAGCGCCCGCCCCAGCGCCCCGGCCAGCACCGCGCGCTTGTAGGCCATCCGCTCCTGCAGCGCGGCGTCCTGCCCGATCACCTGGTTGCGCAGGCCGGCCAGCTCCCGCTGCTCCGGGGTGAAGACGGCGCCGACAGCGGTCAGTGCGGCGCCGACCAGCTCCAGCGGCCCCGCCCCGTCCGGCGCGGCCGCCACGCCGTCCGCCAGCAGGCCGCCGAGCAGCGCCTCGCCGCCGAACAGCACCTCGCGCTTGTCCGCGTAGTGGCGGAAGAAGGTGGCCTTGGTCAGCCCGGCCCGCTCGGCGATCTCCACCACCGTGACGTTCTGGTAGCCGCGCTCGACGAAGAGCTGCAGCGCGGCGCGCTCCAGCCGGGCGGCGGTATCGGGTTCCCATCTGGCCATGTCGGCAACTTTAGCCAGCGGCGCTATGAGACTCAGTCTCATCGGAGGTAGAGTGACGATACTCGGTCTCATCACTGGAGGACCTCATGCGCGTGTTCATCACCGGTGCGTCCGGCTTCATCGGATCCGCGATCGTGCCGCTGCTGCTCGACTCCGGACGCCAGGTGCTGGCGCTGGCCCGCTCCGACGCCTCCGCCGACGCGCTGGCGGCGGCCGGGGCCCAGGTGCTGCGCGGCGACCTGACCGACCCGGACCTGCTCCGGGAGGGCGCCGCCGGGTCGGACGGCGTCATCCACCTCGCCTTCAATCACGACTTCTCGCGCTTCGCCGACTCCGCCAAGGAGGAGCGGGCCGCCTTCGAGGCCTACGGCGAGGCGCTGGCCGGCACCGGCCGGCCGCTGCTCTTCGCCTCCGGGCTGCTCGGCCTGACCCCGGGCCGGGTCGCCACCGAGGAGGACACCCTCGGCTCGATGGCCAACCCGCGCGCCCAGGCCCTGCAGTACGCGACCGAGCTCGCCGACCGCGGGGTGCGCACCATTCAGCTCCGGCTCGCCCCCTCGGTGCACGACGACTCGCTGCCCGGCTTCCTCGGCTACCTGGTCGAGACCGCCCGCCGCACCGGCACGGCCGGCTACCTCGGCGACGGCTCGGCCCGCTGGCCCGCCGTGCACCGCCTGGACGTCGCCGACCTCGTGCTGCGCGCCCTGGACCGGGCTCCGGCGGGCAGCGTGCTGCACGCCGTCGCCGAGCAGGGCATCAGCCAGCGCGAGATCGCCGAGGGCATCGCGGCCGGCCTCGGGCTGCCGCTGCGCGAGGTCCCGGCCGAGCAGGCCGCCGACCACTTCGGCTGGCTGGCGCCGATGGTCGCCCCCGACACCCGGGCCGACGCCGCCCGGACCCGCGCCCTGCTCGACTGGGCGCCCAGCCACCCCGGCCTGCTGGCCGACCTGCGCGAGGGCCTGCGCCGCAGCGCGGGCTGAGGCAATGCCGGAGGGGGCGGCGGGATCACTCCCGCCGCCCCCTCCGCGGAGCCGGCGCCGTCAGGTGCGGCGGCGGCCCACCGTGTTGGGCAGGCTGTCCAGCGTGCTGCCGTCGTCGATGATCACGATCTTGGGGATGATCGCCGTCTCGTCCTCCGGGGCCAGCGGCGGCAGCGCCGGCGGGGCGGCCGGGCGCGGCGGGACGGGCGGCTGGGCCGGCTCGGCGCCCATCGCCCGGCGCGGGTCCTCGGCGGCCGGCTTGCGGAAGTCCGCGGGCAGCCGCAGCACGGTGGTCGGCGCGTCGGCGGAGACCGGACGGGGCAGCTCGCCGGTCTCGGCCTCGGAGCCGGTGGCGGCGGGCAGCTCGGCGGTGGCGGTCATGTCGGCCGACTGGGCCGGAGCCGGGGCGGCGTCCGCCGGGGCCTGGTCCGCGGGGGTCAGGTCCGCCGGCATCAGCGCGGCCAGCTCGCCGGGCTCGATCATGCCGACGGCCTTGCCGGTGAGCGAGGCCAGGGTGCCCTTGATGTGGTCCAGGTGGGTCTGCACGGTGGCCAGCCGCTCGTCGAAGGCGGCCCGCTCCTCGGCGCTCTCGGTGTGGATCCGCTCGGCCTCCCGGCGGGCCTGCTCGACCAGCTTGTCGGCCCGCGCCTGGGCGTCGGTGTCGATCTGCTTGACCAGGCCGATCACCGACTCGCGGTGCTGCTCGGCCTCCCGCAGCCGGCCCTCGGCGGCCACCGAGGTCTTGGCGTCGGCCGCCTGGGCGGCGCCCTCCTCGGCCGCGAAACGCTCGTCGGCCTCGCGGCGCAGCTCGGCCAGCTTGGCCTCGGCCCGCTCCCCCGCCTCGGCGGCGGCCACCCGGATCTTGGCGGCCTCGGCGGTGGCGGTGTCGCGGATCGTCCGGGCGTCCCGGTCGGCCTCGCCACGCAGCCGCTCGGCCTCTGCCCGGGTCCGCTCGTCGATGCGGCGGGCGGCCTGGTCGGCCTCGGCGCGGGTGGCGGTCGCGTACTGGTCGGCCGCCTGCTGCGCCTCCTGGCCCGCCTGGTAGGTGGCGTCCCGGGTGTCCTCGGAGAACCGCTCGGCCTTGTCGCGGATCTGCCGGGCCTCGTTCTCGGCGATCGCCATCAGGTCGCCGGCCTGGTCACTGAGCGTGGTGTAGTCCGGCTCCGGCGCCTCGGCCGCGGCCTGCCGGGCGGCGGCCAGCGCGTTCTCCAGGTCGCGGATCTGCGAGCCGAGCACGCTGAGCCGCTGCCACGCCTCGTCGCGCTGTCCGGTCAGCGCGGCCAGCGCGCGGTCGACCTGCTCCGGCGCGTAGCCGCGCCGGGCCTGGGTGAAGCCGTACGACGGGAGGGCGTCGCTCATGTCCTGGTCCCCTCAGTGGCGGGCTGGTGCGGCACGTGTTCTTGCCTGTCCTCTTGACCTATTTTGCGCAGATCATTTGGAAAGCCCAAGGAAGCGACACTGCCGGCCGGAGTGCACCCTGGGTGACACTCCGGCCCCGGCCGCTCCTCGCGGCTACAGCAGGCCGTCCCAGAACTGCTCCAGGAGGACCGCCCACCAGGTGTCCGGCGCCTGGAGGGCCGCCGGGTCGATCGCGGCCAGCTCACCCTGGAAGTCGGTGGTCCAGCGCCCGGCCTGATCGGGGGTCAGACCGTAGCGCAGCGGCCACATCCGACCGAGCAGGGCGAGCGACCGGACGAACTCCGGCACGCCGGTGTTGACGAACCGGGGCGGCTCCCCGGTTCCTTCCAGATCGATCGCGACCACGGCGGCTGTGCCGTACTGCACACAGAGTTGCCGACCGTAGTCGTTGCCGAGCACCAGGTAGCCGCCCGCGTCCGGGGCGGAGCTGCGGCCCCGCTCGGCGGCCAGCTCGGCCAGCGTCGGGATCGGCCGGTTCTCCGGGACGTGCGCCCAGAAGAACGGCCCGAAGCTGGTCGGCAGGCCGGCCCAGACCAGGGTCTGCGCCACCGGCTCCGGCACCCCCTGCCGGTTCACCGCGCGCTGCTCGTAGCGGAACACCGCCGGGCCGAAGCACTGCGCCAGCTCGGCCGCCAGCTGCTGCGGCGGCACCGGCGGGCGCACCGGCACGGTGCCGGGGACGGGCAGCGGGGCCCGCACCGGGCGCGGGCGGCGCGGACCGCCGGCCAGCTGGTGCAGCTCGTCCAGGTGGTTCAGCAGGTGCGCCATGCCGGACTGCCGGGAGGCCTGGTCGCGGCCGTAGGCGGCGGTGTTGGTGATCCGCACGTTCGGCCAGGAGGCGGCCACCAGCCGGCGGCAGTAGCCGCCCGGCAGGTCGCAGGACTCCAGCTCGGTGTGCAGCTCCAGCACCTGCTCGGCGGGCACGCCGAGCCGGCGCAGCTCCTGGAGGATCCGCCACTCCGGGTGCGGGGTGCCGGGCTCGCTGCGGAACATCACCTTCTGCTCGGAGCCGTCGGGCGCCCGGTAGCTGAGCACCGCCAGGTAGCCGGGGCCCACCGTGGGCACCCCGGGCGGCACCGGCGCGCCCTGCGGCGGCAGGCCGGGCACCGGCGCGGCGGCACCGGGCAGCCCGCCCTGCGCGGGGCGCGGCGGGGCCACCGCCTTGCTGGTGGCCGCGTCGGCCAGGTCGGCGGCGCCCGGAGCAGACGGCGCGGGGGCCGGGGCGGCCTGGGCCTGCGGCACCGGCGCCGGGGTGGAGGCCTTGGCACCGAGCAGCCCGGACGGCGGGGGCGGCGGCGGGGTGCTCGCCGCACCGCGGCCGCCACCCGAGGCGTGCGGGGTGCTCGGGCCGCCGGAGCCGCGCAGCGCGGGCGGCGGCGGGGGCGGCGGGGCGGCCTCGCCGCGGCCGCGGCCGGCGGCCGGCGGCGTGGCCGGACCGGGCGCGCCGGGCAGGCCCATCAGACCGGGCGGGCCGTCGGTCGCCAGCATGGTGGGCGCGTACTCCACGGCCGGCGGGCCGGGCGGGGTCGGCGCACCGGGCGCCTCGCTCGCCAGCATGGTCGGCGCCTGCTCCACCGAGGGCGGGGTGGGCGGGGTGGCCGGGCCGGGCGCGCCGGGCAGGCCCATCAGACCGGGCGGGCCGTCGGTCGCCAGCACGGTCGGGGCGTAGCCGCCGACCGGAGCCGGCGGGCCGGGCCGGGCCGGCGGCGCCGGCTCGGGAACGGGCGCGGGCGCGGGAACGGGTGCGGGCGCGGGTGCGGGCGCGGGCTGCGCCGGGGGCTGCTGCCGGCTGGGCGGGGGCATCCGGACGGTGCGGGCCTCCGGCGGGGTGGTCGGGGCCTGCTCCTCCTCGCCGTGCTCGTCGCCCTCCCAGCCGGGCGGGGCGAGCAGGGTCGGCGCGTCACCGGCCGGGCGGTCGGAGACCGGCGGGGTGCTCAGCCGGGCCGGCGCGGGCTGCTGCTGCGGCTGCGGAGCCGGCTGCGCCTCGAGGTGGTCCTGGAACTCCTGCGGCGTGCTCGCCCGCACGCCGTCGGGCGCCGGCGGCTGCCCGTGCGGCGGGACCGCCGGGGCCTGGGCCGGGGCATACGGCGCCTGCGCGGCGTAGGGGGGCGGCGGCGGGCCGGCGGGCGCCCACGGCGCGTCGGCCGGCGGCTCCTCGGCCTTCGGCGCGTCAGCTCGCGGAGCGTCAGCCTTCGGGGCGTCAGCCGGGCCGGCCGTGCCCAGCTTCGCGGCCTCGGCCGCGATCGCCGCCTCCCCCGCCTCCTGCATCCACTGCGGCGGGCTGAGCAGGAAGGAGGTGGCCTCCACCGGCCCGGGCAGCGGCTTGTTCAGCCCGTTGGCGCTGCCGCTCACCGGCCGCCCGTAGGCCTCCTGGTAGCAGCGCACCACGTCGTTGACCGGCAGCGCCGGCCAGAGCGAGCTGGCCCCGCTGTCCCGGGCGATCACCAGCTTGGCCGCCCCGCCGTCCGAGGAGGGGCCGCCGGCCCGGTCCTCGGCCCAGCAGACGAAGCCCAGGTCGAACTCCCGGACCCGCACCTCGCGCTGCTGGAACGGCGGCACCCCGCCGTTGATCCACTCCGTCGCCAGGTCCTGCGCCTGCGCGTACGTCACCATGCCAGGACCGCCTTCGCCATCGACACCGTCACTGCTCCCCCGTCACTCAGCCGACCGGCGCGGTCGGCACCGCGCGGGCGAATCCGCCGTCCACCATCAGGCCCGCCACCGACTCCAGCTCGGCCGGGCTGCCGGCCAGCCGGAGCAGGAAGGCGTCGAAGTCCTCGCCGACCGGCAGCAGCAGCCGCTCCACCCGGACGGCCGGGTCCTCGGGGGCGCCGGTGTCGCGGGCGTCGTCGTAGGGGCAGAACCAGACCGAGCCGAGCCGGTCGCCGCGCACCTTGAGCGCCAGGATGCCGCCCTGCGGGTGGGCGATGCCCAGGTAGTCCTTGGTCAGGTGGTCGCGCAGGCACTTGTTGGCGTAGACCAGGTCGGTCAGCCCATACTCCTCGGTGAGGGTGAGGAAGGGCTGGTCGATCAGCAGGCCCAGCTCGGTGTCCAGGGCCACGCCGACCGGGCCGCGCCCGCCGGCCAGCTTCAAGAACTCCCGGTACGGACCGGGCAGCCGGTAGCCCAGCCGCTCCTCGGCGGACTGCACCAGGTCCTCCGAGACGGCCAGCGGGTCGGCGCCCTCCTTGGAGAGCGAGAAGTGCGCCGGGCGGCGCTCCTGCAGCGGCCGGGTGCCGCGCCGGCCGTGGTCGGCCCGCGAGCGGGCCAGCCCGCCGTGGTGCCGCAGCAGCGACTTGACCTCGACCGGGACCAGCTCCATCCGGCGCCAGCCGGGGGCCGCGCCGCCGACCGCGTGGTGCCAGGTCCAGCCGGAGGGGGTGGCGACCGGGGACTCCTGGTCGGCCCAGAGCTCGTGGCCGTGGCTGAACAGCGCGGCGTTGGCCGAGACGTAGTCGGTCAGCCGCAGCTCGTCCACCCCGAAGCCCTCGGGCGGGTCGGCGACCTCGGCGACCGCGCCCGCGTAGCGGCCGAAGTCGGGGTACCCCTGGGCGTCCACCTGGACGCCCTGCGGGTACTTCTCCGCCCGCACCGGGTCGGGGAAGTGGACCACCTGACCCGCATAGGCCGCGTTGGGCGCGGCGGCGGTGCCGGGCCGACCTGTCGTCATCTGGGTGCCCCCACTGGCTGAAGCCGATTGTGCCGGGCACCAGGGTATGTGGTCAGCCCTCCGAGCGGTCCCCCGGCCGCCCCTCGGATTCCCGGCCCTTCTCAGGTCCGGCCCGGCACTGCGCTGACGAACCGTCAGCAGGGCCGCCGGGACCCCCGGGTGATCGTCTGTCCGAGCCGTTTGGCAGGCTGGCCCGCAGACAGGGCCGCCACCGGCGGCCACCGACCGCCGGACCGAGGGAGAGAGGAGCAGCCGTGGACATCCCTCCACCGCCCGGCGCACCGCTGCTGCGCCACGACCGGGACAGCCTGCTGCCCGCCGTGGCGGCCGCCCTCTCGCTGCGCGGCGGGGAGGTGCACACGCTGGCCGGCCGCAAGTCCGACAGCGAGCCGCAGCCGCACCCGCTGGTCGCCGAGTTCCTCTCCCGGCTGCCGGTGGAGCAGCGCGAGCGGTTCACCGGCCGCTGCCCGGAGGTGCTGCTGCTCTCCCAGTACCTCGGCACGGTGGACGCCGGCCGCTCCAAGCGGGCCGCCCGCAAGCCGCTGAGCCTGCACGAGGCCCGCAAGGCGCTCAAGGGCGCCAAGCTGACCACCGTGCGGATCCGCGAGCAGGACGACCCGGCGCACGGCACCCACGCCCCGCCCTGCCGCTCCTGCGAGCCGATGCTCGAGCACTTCACGGTGCTCAGCGTGGCGGTCGGCCCCCGGACCTAGCCGGACCGCCCGACCGCACCGGCCCAGCCGCCGCCACGCGCTGGACCGTTCCTGTCCCCCGACCCCGGAGTGCCCCCTGAACCCGCTCACCGCTCCCGGCTCCACCGCCGTCCGCTCCCAGCCCCGGTTCTCCGCCGACGTGGCCGCCGCGCTCAAGCAGGCCGGCTGGCACCCCGGCCGGTGGGAGATCCGCCGCGCCGAGCAGTGGGCGGACGAGCTGCTCGCCCGCCCCGCGGCCGACGGGGCCCGGCACGCGGTCTTCCCGGCCGCGATCGAGGCCTGGGCGGAGTTCGGCGGGCTCTCCTTCGACCTCTCCGGCGCCGGGCGGGAGGTGGCCCGCACCCCGTTCCTGCTGGATCCGCGGTGCGGGCTGCACCAGCCGCGCACCCTGGCCGACCTGGGCCGGGCGCTGGACAGCCGGGTCGCCCCGCTGGGCGAGGAGCGGTACGGGCAGGCGCTGCTGGCGATCGACGAGGCGGGCCGGGTCTACAGCCTGGACCACACCGGCGAGTGGTTCCTCGGGCAGGACCTGGACCAGGCGGTCTCCACCCTGGTGCTGGGCACCCGCCCGGAGCGGCTGCGCACGGCGGCCGACGCGCTGGCCTGAGCCGGGTCCGGACCCGGACCCGGCCGGTCAGCTCAGCCGGTCGGTGCGGGCGGCCAGCCGGGACGGCAGGGTGGCCTCCACCCGGAAGCCGCCGTCCTGCTCCGGCCCGGCGTTGAAGCTGCCGCCGAGCGCCCGCACCCGCTCCTCCATGCCGACCAGCCCGTTGCCGCCGCTGGGCAGCCGGACCTCCTCGGCCACGCCCACCGGGCAGTCGTTGACCACCGCGACCCGCACCCCGTTGGGCACGTAGGCCAGCAGCACCGAGACCCGGGCGCCGCCGGCGTGCTTGTGAGCGTTGGTCAGGCCCTCCTGGACCACCCGGTAGGCGGTCTGCTCGGCGTCCCCGCGGAACGGCCGGCGGTCGCCGCTGACGGTCAGGGTGACCCGCATCCCGGCCGCCTTGGACTGGTCCACCAGCCGGGACAGCTCGCCCAGCCCCTGGACGTGGTCCACCGGGTCCTCGTTCATCCGCAGCACGCCGAGGATCTCGCGCAGCTCGTTCAGCGCCTGCCGACCGGTTTCGGCCATCAGTTTGGCGCTCTGCGCGGCCTTCTCCGGGTCCCGGGCGGCGACCCGCTCCAGCGCGCCCGCGTGCACCACCATCAGGCTGACCCGGTGCGCCACCACGTCGTGCATCTCCCGGGCGATCCGGGTGCGCTCCTCCAGCCGGGCCCGGCGGGCCCGCTCGGTGGCCCGCTCGGCCAGCAGGTCCAGCTCGGCCTCCAGGCCCTGGGCCCGGTCCTTGAGCGACTCCAGCAGCCGGCGCCGGGCCCCGATGTAGAGGCCGGTGACCACCGGCACCACGGTCAGTCCGACCGAGACCAGCACCGCGACCAGCGCGGTCACCCAGGTCGGCGGCACCTGCTCGCCCGGCTGCGGGTCGGCGGTGAGGAAGAGGAAGAGCACCATCGCGGTGGTCTCCAGGAAGATCACCGCGGACATCCCGACCAGCCGCAGCCGGCGGGAGGGCCAGGTCCAGGTGGAGGCCAGGGTGTAGAGCGCGACCTCCAGCAGCACCAGCCCGAACAGGGCCGGCACCAGCACCATCGAGACCACCACCGGCAGCGCCGGCCAGCGCCGCCGGACCAGCAGGCTGGCCCCGGCCAGCCCGCCCACCACCGCGGACAGCAGGGCCGGACCGGTCCCCAGCTGGAACCGTCCGGAGGCCAGCGAGTAGCCGCCGGCCGCGCACTCCAGGGCTGCCAGCGCGGCCAGCCCCACGTCCAGGGCGGCGGACCGCCGCCGGTCCCACCACCAGACCGGCCGGTTCCGCGCGCCCTCCCCAGGCGACATGCTCATGGGTGCCAGCCTAAGTGAGGCCGGGTCGGCGTCCCCACCGAGTTCAGTCGCCCGGGCCCCGCGTCCGAGCGGGTGTCCGCAATCCGGCCACACCCGCGATTCCGCACGCGCCGCGACCTATGCTGGTGCCGTCGGACAGCGCGGTCCGCCGTTGCCGAACCCCACCTCTCCAGGGAGCCAGCCGTGACCGCTTCGGTCCCCACCTCGGCCGACCACCCGAGCTCAGACCCGGCCGCCGTAGAAGCCGACAACGCCGCCTTGCGCGCCGACATCCGCCGTCTCGGCGACCTGCTGGGCGAGACGCTGGTCCGGCAGGAGGGCGCGGAGGTGCTCGGCCTGGTCGAGCAGGTGCGGTTGCTGAGCCGCACCGACGGCGAGGCCACCGCCGAACTCCTGGCCAACATCGACCTGGAGACCGCCGCCAAGCTGGTGCGCGCCTTCTCCACCTACTTCCACCTCGCCAACGTCACCGAACAGGTGCACCGCGGCCGCGAGTTCGCCTCCCGCCGGGCCCGCGAGGGCTCGCTGCTGGCGCAGACCGCCGACCAGCTGGCCGAGGGCGACCCGAAGCACGTCGCCGACACGCTGGCCCACCTGGCGGTCCGTCCGGTCTTCACCGCCCACCCGACCGAGGCGGCCCGCCGCAGCGTGCTGAACAAGCTGCGCCGGATCGGCGAGCTGCTGGAGCGCATCCACCGCGAGAACACCGCCGCCGGCCTGAACGGCACCGACGCCGCCCGGCTCACCTCGGCCCGCCGCTCGGCCGACCGCCGGCTGGCCGAGGTGATCGACCTGCTCTGGCAGACCGACGAGCTGCGGATCGCCCGCCCCGAGCCCACCGACGAGGCCCGCAACGCCGTCTACTACCTGGACGAGCTGTACCGCGACGCCGTCCCGGAGGTGCTGGAGGAGCTGCACGAGGAGCTGGCCCGGGTCGGCCTGGCGCTGCCCGGCGGGGTCCGCCCGCTGACCTTCGGCACCTGGATCGGCGGCGACCGGGACGGCAACCCGAACGTCACCCCGCAGGTCACCTGGGACGTGCTCAACCTGCAGCACGAGTACGGCATCAAGGACGCCCTGGCGGCCGTGGACGACCTGCGCAACTCGCTCTCCACCTCGGTCCGGCTGGCCGGCGCCTCGGAGGAGCTGCTGGCCTCGCTGGAGGCCGACCTCAAGGTGCTGCCGGAGCTCAGCCCGCGCTACAAGCGGATGAACGCCGAGGAGCCCTACCGGCTGAAGGCCACCTGCGTGCGGCTCAAGCTGGAGAACACCCGGGACCGGCTCGCGGCCGGCACCCCGCACGTGCACGGGCGGGACTACCTGGGCACCCGTCAGCTGATCGCCGACCTGCGGCTGATCCAGGACTCGCTGCGGGCGCACCGCGGCGGCCTGATCGCGGACGGCCGGCTGGCCCGGGCGATCAACACCATCGAGGCCTTCGGCCTGCAGCTGGCCACCATGGACGTGCGCGAGCACGCCGAGGCCCACCACCACGCGCTCGGCCAGCTCTTCGACCGGCTCGGCGAGGAGGCCTGGCGGTACAACGACATGCCGCGCGAGTACCGCCAGCGGCTGCTCGCCAAGGAGCTGCGCTCGCGCCGCCCGCTGGCCCCCACCCCGGCCCCGCTGGACGCGGCCGGCACCAAGACCCTGGGCGTCTTCACCACCATCCGCGAGGGCTTCGAGCGGTTCGGCGACGAGATCGTGGAGAGCTACATCATCTCCATGTGCCAGGGCGCCGACGACGTCTTCGCGGCCGCCGTGCTGGCCCGCGAGGCGGGCCTGATCGACCTGCACGCCGGGGTCGCCCGGATCGGCATCGTGCCGCTGCTGGAGACCACCGACGAGCTGCAGCAGGCCGACCGGATCCTCGAGGAGATGCTGGCCGACCCGTCCTACCGCCTGCTGGTCTCGCTGCGCGGGGACATCCAGGAGGTCATGCTCGGCTACTCGGACTCCTCCAAGTTCGGCGGCATCACCACCTCGCAGTGGGAGATCCACCGGGCCCAGCGCCGGCTGCGCGACGTGGCCCACCGCTACGGCATCCGGCTGCGGCTCTTCCACGGCCGCGGCGGCACCGTGGGCCGCGGCGGCGGCCCCTCGCACGAGGCGATCCTGGCCCAGCCCTGGGGCACCCTGGAGGGCGAGATCAAGGTCACCGAGCAGGGCGAGGTGATCTCCGACAAGTACCTGCTGCCCTCGCTGGCCCGGGAGAACCTGGAGCTGACCCTCTCCGCCACGCTGGCCGCCTCCGCGCTGCACACCTCGCCCCGCCAGGCGCCCGAGGAGCTGGCCCGCTGGGACGCGGCGATGGACCAGGTCTCGGAGGCGGCGCACACCGCCTACCGCGCCCTGGTGGAGCAGGACGACCTGCCGAAGTACTTCTTCGCGGCCACCCCGGTGGACCAGCTGGCCTCGCTGCACCTGGGCTCCCGCCCCTCCCGCCGCCCGGACTCCGGGGCCGGCCTGGACGGCCTGCGGGCCATCCCGTGGGTGTTCGGCTGGACCCAGTCCCGGCAGATCGTGCCCGGCTGGTACGGCGTCGGCTCCGGCCTGGCCGCGGCCCGCGCGGCCGGCCTGGGCGACGTGCTGCCGGAGATGTACGAGAAGTGGCACTTCTTCCGCAACTTCCTCTCCAACGTCGCGATGACGCTGGCCAAGACGGACCTGCGGATCGCCCGCCACTACGTGGAGCAGCTGGTCCCGGCCGACCTGCAGCACGTCTTCGACCAGATCACCGCCGAGCACGAGCTGACCCTGCGCGAGGTGCTGCGGCTGACCGGCGAGAGCGAGCTGCTGGAGCACAACCCGGTGCTGAAGCAGACCTTCGCGGTCCGCGACGCCTACCTGGACCCGATCTCCTACCTCCAGGTGGCGCTGCTGCGCCGACAGCGCGAGGAGGCCGCCGCCGGCCGTCCCGAGGACCCGCTGCGGGCCCGGGCGCTGCTGCTGACCGTCAACGGCGTCGCGGCCGGCCTGCGCAACACCGGCTGACTCCGCCGCACACCGAACGGCGCGCCACCCGGAACGGCCGAGCGGGCCGGGGGTTCCTCCCCCGGCCCGCTCGGCCGTTCCATGACCCCGGGTCAGGTCGCCGAGGCGGCACCCTTGCGGGCCGAGTAGCGGCGCTTGAGCCAGAGCGCACCGCCGCCGGAGGCCACCAGCAGCCCGCCGCCGACCGCGCCCAGCCCGGCGTTGCCGCCGATCGAGGCGACGAAGGTGCTGGTCAGTTCGGCCCCGGCGGCCGCCGGGGCCGGCGTCGGGGCCGGCTGGACCGAGGGCGACGGGGTGTCCACCCACTGGGCGTCCTGCGCGGTGGGGTCGGCCGCCGGCGCGGCCTGGCGCACCCGGCCCGGGCCGCGCCCGGTGCCGCCGACCGCGACCACGCCGCTGTGGCTGGCCGAGGGCGAGGGGGTGGGCGACGGGGTCGGCGTGGGCGTCGGGGTGGGGCAGCCGGCCGGGCGCTCGGTGGCCGTGGGCACCGGCGCCGCCGAGGGCGTCCCGGGGGCCGCGGTCGGCGCGGCGGTGGCCGTGGCGCCGGGCGTGGGCAGCGGCGGGCAGCTGGGGGTGGCGGTCGGCGAGGGGGCGGCCGAGGCGGGCGGGGTGCTCGCGGACGCGCTGGGCTGACCGCCCGTCAGGGAGGGTGCGGGCTGCGGGTCCGCGGCCGGCGCCGGGGAGCCGGCCGCCGCCGGGGAGGGCGAGCCGGTGGGCTCCGCCGCCGCTGCCGTCACGGCCGCCCCGCCGAGCAGGGCGGCCGCCGCAAGTACCCATGTGCAGGCCAGTCGTGCCGGCCCCAACCCCGCGCCCACCAGCGCCCCACCTTCCCGAGTCCGGTCCGACCGTACCGGATGGCGGTGACCGCTTGATCACCGGATCGGGGCTGGTGGACAAGAGTTGTACGACTGTTGCCCTGGCGGACACGGGAGCGTCCGGAGCGGACGGACGGTCAGGAGTTGTAGGTGCTCTGGGCCCGCTCCAGACCCTCCGTCAGCAGCGCCTCGACGGCGTCGGCGGCCCGGTCGACGAACCAGTCCAGCTCCTTGCGCTCGGTGGACGAGAAGTCCTTGAGCACGAAGTCGGCGACCTCCATCCGGCCGGGCGGCCGGCCGATCCCGCAGCGCACCCGGTGGTACTCCGGGCCGAGCGACTTGGTGATCGACTTCAGGCCGTTGTGCCCGTTGTCGCCGCCGCCGAGCTTGAGCCGCAGCGCCGCGTAGTCCAGGTCCAGCTCGTCGTGGACCGCGACGATCGCCCCCGTCGGCACCTTGTAGAAGTCGCGCAGCGCCGTGGTCGGGCCGCCGGACAGGTTCATGAAGGTCATCGGCTTGGCCAGCACCACCCGCCGGGATCCGATCCGCCCCTCGGCGGTCTGCGCCCGGCTCTTGTGCGCCTTGAACCTGGCGCCCATCCGCTGGGCCAGCAGGTCGGCCACCATGAAGCCGATGTTGTGCCGGTTGCGGGCGTAGCCCTCCCCGGGGTTGCCCAGTCCGACCACCAGCCACGGGCCGGTGTACTCCGCGTCGCTCATCCCGCCATCCTCCTTCGCCGAACCCGTACCGATCATCCCGGACACGCCACTGCCCCCGGCGCCGCGGGGCGGGCCGGGGGCAGTGCGCGGTGAGCGTCAGGCTCAGGCCTCGGTGGTCTCCTCGGCGGCCTCCTCGGCCTCCTCCTCGACCTGGGCGGCCTGGGCGCCGATGATCTGCAGCACGACGGCGTCGGCCTCGACGGCCAGCGTGACACCGGACGGCAGGGTGATGTCGCCGGCGGTGATGGAGGCGCCGGCCTCCAGGCCCTCGATGGAGACGGTGACGGCCTCGGGCAGGTGGGTGGCCTCGGCCTCGATCGGCAGCGCGTTCAGCACCTGCTCGAGCAGGTTGCCGCCGGGGGCCAGCTCGCCCTCGGTGTGCACCGGGATCTCGACGGTGACCTTCTCGCCGCGCTTGACCAGCAGCAGGTCGACGTGCTCGATGGAGCGCTTGATGGCCTCGCGCTGCACGGCCTTCGGCAGCACGAACTCGTCCTTGCCGTCGATCGGGACGACCAGCAGGGCGTTGGGGGTCTTGAGGGCCATCATCAGGTCGTGGCCCGGCAGGTTCAGGTGGACCGGGGCGTGGCCGTGGCCGTAGACGACACCGGGGACGAAGCCGGCGCGGCGGGCGCGGCGGGCGGCACCCTTGCCGAACTCGTTGCGGGGCTCGGCGGCAAGGCGGATCTCGGACATGCTGCACTCCTGGGAGAAAAACGGGTGCAGACAGCGAAAAGCCGCCGGGACCACACCCTCGCATCAACGGGTTGGCTCGGCGGACTCATCCAGCGCGTCGATCACGGAGCGCACACAGGCTTCCCTCGCCGAGCAGTGTTCACGAGTCTAACCGGAGCATTGCGCGCGGATGAAATCGGCCCCCGGCGCCAGGGGCGCCGGGGGCCGACCGGGGTACCGGGGACGGTCAGTGCACGCCCTCGAAGAGCGAGGTGACCGAGCCCTCCTCGAAGACCTCGCGGATCGCGGCGGCGATCGACGGGGCGATGGAGAGGGTGGTGACCTTCTCCATGCCCAGCTCGGCGGGGCAGGGCAGGGTGTTGGTGAAGACGAACTCGCTCACCCGGGAGTTCTTCAGGCGGTCCGCGGCCGGGCCGGAGAGCACGCCGTGCGTGGCGGCGACGATCACGTCGGCGGCGCCGTTGTCGAAGAGCGCGTCGGCGGCGGCGCAGATCGTGCCGGCGGTGTCGATCATGTCGTCGACCAGCACGCAGACCCGGTCCTTGACGTCACCGACCACCTCGGCGGACAGGATGGTGTTGGCCTGGGTGATGTCGCGGCGCTTGTGGATGATCGCCAGCGGGGCGTCCAGCCGGTCGCACCACTGGTCGGCCACCTTCACCCGGCCGGCGTCCGGCGAGACGATGGTGAGCTTGTCCCGGGGCACCCGCTCGCCGACGTAGTCGGCCAGCATCGGCAGCGCGAACAGGTGGTCCACGGGGCCGGAGAAGAAGCCCTGGATCTGGGCGGTGTGCAGGTCCACCGCCATCAGCCGGTCGGCGCCGGCCTGGCTCAGCAGGTCGGCGACCAGGCGGGCCGAGATCGGCTCCCGGCCGAGGTGCTTCTTGTCCTGCCGGGCGTAGCCGTAGAACGGGAGGATCGCCGTGATGCTGCGCGCCGAGGCCCGCTTCAGCGCGTCGATCATGATCAGCTGTTCCATGATCCACTGGTTGATCGGAGCCGTGTGGCTCTGCATCACGAAGCAGTCCGCGCCGCGGGCGGACTCCAGGAAGCGGACGTAGATCTCGCCGTTGGCGAAGTCCAGGGCCTTGGTCGGAACGAGTTCGGTGCCGAGCGCCTCGGCGACCTCCTTCGCCAGTTCGGGGTGGGCACGGCCGGAGAAGAGCTTCAGCTTCTTCTCACCCGACGTCGTGATCCCGCTCACTGCACCGTCTCCTCGCATTGCGCCGCCTGATCCCGCCGCGCCGCACCCGGACGGCCGGTGCCGCTCGGGTCAGTGATCGACGGGGGGATGGGGTGTGCGTCGCGCGGGCTGCAATCCCGCGGCGCACATATGTCCACCAGGTTACGCGCCCGGGCCCGAACCGTCCGCACCACGCTGTCCGGACCTCGGGAATGCGGGCTGTGAGATCGGCCTCGTCGCCGCCCCGTCACAGGGCGGCGACCGTGCGTGCCGGTCAGGCCTGCTGGGGCTGGGCGGCCGCGGCGGCGGCCTCGGCGGACGGGGTGCCGGAGCGGCTGCGCGCCACCCAGCCGGCGACGTTGCGCTGCTGCGCGCGGCTCACGCCGAGCGCACCCGGGGGCACGTCCTTGTTCAGCGCCGAGCCGCCCGCCGTGTAGGCGCCGTCGCCGATCGTGACCGGGGCGATCAGCGTGGTGTTGGAGCCGATCCGGGCGTGCGCGCCGACCACGGTGCGCGACTTGTTGACGCCGTCCCAGTTGGCGGTGATGGTGCCCGCGCCCAGGTTGGCGCCCTCGCCGATGGCCGCGTCGCCGACGTAGGAGAGGTGCGGCACCTTGGCGCCGTCCCCGATCGTCGACTTCTTCACCTCGACGAAGGTGCCGACCTTGCCCTTGGCGCCCAGCGCCACCCCGCCGCGCAGGTAGGCGTACGGGCCGACGGTGGCGTCCGGGCCGATCACCGCCCGCTCCACGGTGCTGCTGGCCACGGTAGCGCCGGCGCCGACCTCGGTGTCGGTCAGCGTGGTGTCCGGGCCAACCTCGCAGCCCTCGCCCAGGTGGGTGGCGCCGTGCAGCCGGGTCCCGGGGTGCACCAGCGCGTCCGGCTCGTAGCCGACCTGGACGTCGATCCAGGTGGTGGCCGGGTCGACCACGGTCACCCCGGCCCGCATGGCGCGCTCCAGCAGCCGGTCGTTGAGCAGCCGGCGGGCCTCGGCCAGCTGCACCCGGTCGTTGATGCCGAGGATCTCCCGGTGGTCGGCGGCGACCACCGCGCCGACCCGGTGGCCGGCCGCGCGCAGGATCTCCAGGGTGTCGGTCAGGTACTCCTCGCCCTGGGCGTTGTCGGTGCCGATCCGCGCCAGCGCGTCGCCCAGCAGCTTGCCCTCGAAGGCGTAGACGCCGGAGTTGATCTCGCGGATCGCGCGCTGCTCGGCGGAGGCGTCGCGCTGCTCGACGATGCCGGTGACCGAGCCGTCGGCGGCGCGCAGGATCCGGCCGTAGCCGGTCGGGTCGGGCACCTCGGCGGTCAGCACGGTGACGCCGTTGCCCTGCTCGGCGTGCTGGTCGGCGAGCAGCCGCAGGGTGTCGGCGGTGAGCAGCGGGGTGTCCCCGTAGGTGACGATGACGGTGCCGTCGAAGTCGTGGCCCTCGGCGGCCAGCGCCTCCACGGCGACCCGGGCGGCGTTGCCGGTGCCGTTCTGCCGCTCCTGGACCACGGGTCGCGCGTCCGGGTGATTCGCGCTCAGGTGATCGGCCACCAGCTCCCGGCGGTGCCCGACGACGACCGCGAGGTGACGCGGCGCCAGCTCCTCGGCGGCGGCCAGCACGTGGCCGAGCAGGCTGCGGCCGCAGATCTCGTGCAGCACCTTCGGCAGGGCCCGGGACTTCATCCGGGTGCCCTCCCCCGCGGCGAGCACCAGAACGGCGGCAAGGGGGCGGTCACTCACAGCGCTCACGCGGGAGGCTCCTCGATCGGTTCGGCGGGCGTTCGGAGCGGGCTTCGACTCCAGGAGGCCGACGAACCCGCAGGCCAGCGACCTGCGGCGGAGCGCCGGGCTGCACCGAGGATACCCACCGGGCGTGAAACCGACGGCCGCACGCGCATGAACGGCCGGCCGGGTCGTTGCCAACGTTTGACTCAGCGACTGGCTCCGCCGCTAGGACTCGAACCTAGACAAAGGCCTTCAAAGGGCCCCGTGCTGCCATTACACCACGGCGGACCGACCGTCAATCCGACACCGGGAGCACGCCAACACCACCGCACGCCCCGGAGCCAACCACAGCCTAAGGGTTACCGAGGCTCTTCCTCCACCACCCGTGCGCAACTGCCGGAGCGGCACGCCCGGGAACGCGGTGGCACGCCCGGGAACCGGAGGCGCCTGCTTCCCTTGGCCTCCGACAGAACCTACGATGCCGTAAGTTACGCCGACGTAGGCTCCGCCCACCCGGGCCCGGGGCTCGCGGCACGCATCCGTTGAGGGACGGACCCCCATGACGCTCCAGGCCGACGAGGCACTTCCCATCACCAAGCCCAACACCCGGATCTCCGCCACCCTGGGCGGCGAGAAGCAGGGAGTGCCCGAGCGCCTGGCGCTCGGCCTCTTCATCACGGTCCCGTTCGTCGCCCTGCTGGCCGCCGCACCGGTGGCCTGGGGCTGGGGCCTCGGCTGGCGCGACCTGGCGATCGCCACGGTCATGTACTTCCTCACCTGCCACGGCGTGACGGTCGGCTACCACCGGCACTTCACCCACCGCTCCTTCAAGACCGGCCGGGTGCTGAAGATCGCCATGGCGGTGGCCGGCAGCCTGGCCATCGAGGGCCCGGTGGTCCGCTGGGTGGCCGACCACCGCAAGCACCACAAGTTCTCCGACCGGGACGGCGACCCGCACTCGCCCTGGCGCTACGGCGAGACGGTGCCGGCCCTGATCAAGGGCCTCTGGTGGGCGCACATGGGCTGGCTCTTCGACGAGGAGCAGACCCCGCAGGAGGTCTACGCCCCGGACCTGGTGAAGGACCGCGACATCCGGACCATCTCCCGGCTGTTCTGGCTCTGGACCACCCTGTCGATGGTGCTGCCGGCGGTGGCCGGCGGGCTGCTCAGCTGGTCCTGGCAGGGCGCGCTGACCGCCTTCTTCTGGGGCTCGCTGGTCCGGGTCGCGCTGCTGCACCACGTCACCTGGTCGATCAACTCGATCTGCCACGCGCTCGGCAGCCGCCCGTTCCGCTCCCGCGACCGCTCCGGCAACGTCTGGTGGCTGGCGGTGCTCTCCTGCGGCGAGTCCTGGCACAACCTGCACCACGCCGACCCGACCTCGGCCCGGCACGGCGTGCTGCGCGGCCAGGTCGACTCCTCGGCCCGGCTGATCCGCTGGTTCGAGCAGGCCGGCTGGGCCCGCGACGTCCGCTGGCCCGACGCGGCGCGGATCGCCGCCCGGCGCACGGCATGACCCCTCGCCTACAGCATGATGGGGGGGTGAACCGGAGCAACGAGACCAGCCCAGAGACCAGCGCGGACGGCCATCGCCCGGCCACCGGCGCGGGCACCCCCGGCCGGCGGCTGGGGGACGGCCGCGGGCGCGGCGGCCGGGTCCGGATGACGGGCAAGCAGCGGCGCGAGCAGCTGCTGGAGATCGGGCGCTCGGTCTTCGCCGAGCGCGGCTACGACGGCACCTCGGTGGAGGAGATCGCCGAGCGCGCCGGGGTCTCCAAGCCGGTGGTCTACGAGCACTTCGGCGGCAAGGAGGGCCTCTACGCGGTGGTGGTCGACCGCGAGATGCAGCTGCTGCTGGACATGGTCACCGGCGCGCTGACCGGCGGGCACTCCCGGGAGCTGCTGGAGCAGGCCGCCTTCGCGCTGATGGACTACATCGACACCTCCACCGACGGCTTCAAGATCCTGGTGCGGGACTCGCCGGTGGCCCAGTCCACCGGCTCCTTCGCCTCACTGATCAGCGACATCGCGACCCAGGTGGAGGACATCCTCGGCCTGGAGTTCAAGGCCCGCGGCTTCGACCCGCGGCTGGCCCCGATGTACTCGCAGATGCTGGTCGGCATGGTCGCGCTGACCGGGCAGTGGTGGCTGGAGGTGCGCAAGCCGCAGAAGGCCGAGGTGGCGGCGCACCTGGTGAACCTGGCCTGGCACGGCCTGGAGGGCATGGAGCGGCACCCGAACCTGGTCGGCGAGCGGCGGAGCTGACCGGCCGCCGGGGCGGGGTCCGGGCGTCGCGGCGAATTCACGGTCTGGTTTTCTCGATGTCAAGAGGCTTTATATCGACAGAACCCCCGATACACTGATCCACATGGAGGACGAGGTCGACCGCCTGGTCGCAGCATGGCGCCGAGAGCGCCCCGACCTCGACGTGCAACCGCTGCAGGTGCTCAGCCGGGTCAGCCGGCTCGCCCGGCACCTGGACCGGGCCCGCCGCACCGCCTTCGCCGAGCACGGCCTGGAGCCCTGGGAGTTCGACGTGCTCACCGCGCTGCGCCGGGCCGGGCACCCCTACCAGCTCTCCCCCGGCCAGCTGCTCACCCAGACCCTGGTCACCTCCGGCACCATGACCAACCGGATCGACCGGCTGGCCGGCAAGGACCTGGTCCAGCGCCTTCCCGACCCGGACGACCGGCGCGGCGTGCTGGTCCGGCTGACCGCCTCCGGGCAGCTGAAGGCCGACGAGGCGCTGGCCGGACTGCTGGCCCACGAGCGGGAGCTGCTGGCCGAACTGACCGGCGGCCAGCAGGCCGAGCTGGCGGCGCTGCTGCGGCAGCTGGTCGCACCGTTCGACAACATCCCGGGCTGACGGCCCGTCGGCGGGCCGCTGACGGGTTCTCCGGCCGCCGCCGGGGCCCCGGCGCTCCGTGTGGCCCGCAGGCCGCCCACGCGCCGTCAGGGGCGCTCCGAGGCCGCCGCCTCGGCCGGGCCGACCCCCGCCCGGCGGGCCAGTGCCACCGCCGCCAGCGTGGAGTGCACGCCCAGCTTGCCGAGCACGTTCTGCATGTGGGTGCGGACGGTGTGCGGGGAGAGGTAGAGCCGCTCGGCCACCGCCTGCCGGCCCAGGCCCGCCACCATGCAGCGCAGCACCTGCTTCTCCCGCGGTGTCAGCGACTCGACCAGCCGCTCGCTCTCGGTGCGGTCCCGGCGGGCCGTGGTCAGCTCCCGGACCACGCCGGTGAGCAGCGCCGGCGGCAGGTGGGTCTCGCCGCGCAGCACCCCGCGCACCACGGTCAGCAGCCGGGTCAGCGAGCTCTCCTTGGCCACCCAGCCGCTGGCCCCGGCGTAGAGCGCCCGGACCGCCCGGCGCGGATCCTCCTCGGCGGCCAGCACCACGGCGTGCAGGCCGGGGTAGGTGTGGCAGGCGCGGCCGAGCAGGGTGATCCCGTCGGCCGGCCGGCGGGACTGGCCGGCCTGCTCCGCCGGGCGGGCGGGGGCGGCGGCCGGTCCGGGCGGGCCCGCGGGAGCCGGGGCCCGCGGCGGGGCCAGCGCGCTGCCGGCCCGGCGCGGGGCCGGGACCAGCCCGGCCTGGGCCCGGCGCGGCGCCGGCTGGCCGGGCTCCGGCCCGTCCGGGCGGGGGCGGCGCGGCGGGCCGAGCGCGACCGCGGTGCGGCCCAGGTCGGCGTCGACCAGCAGGACGTCGAACGGGCGGCCGTCGGCGGCGGCCCGCTCCAGGGCGTGTTCGGCGGCCGCGGCGGTGCCGGCCGCGCCGACCTCGATCTCCGGCTCGGCCGAGAGCGCCGTGGCCAGTGCCTCGGCGAAGATCCGGTGGTCGTCCACCACCAGGACTCGGATCCGCCCCATCCCGGTGTCCCCCCTGCTCCAGCCGCGGCGCGCACCGATCTCCCGGCTCAGCGTACGGGTTGAGCGGCCGACAGGTGGCGCAACGGTGAAGTTCCGTCCGAACTCGTCGGACGGAAGGGGAGCCGCCCGCAGGCGGCGGGGGCTCAGGAGAGGCGGCCGGCCCCCTGGGACGCGGCGACGGTGAAGAGCACGGGGGTGCGGAACCCGGCCCGTTCGAAGGCCGCGGTGACGGCGTCGCCGACCGCGGCGGTCACTCCGGCCGGCACCAGGGCGATCACCGAGCCGCCGAAGCCGCCGCCGGTCATCCGGGCGCCCAACGCGCCCGCCGCCACCGCCGCCTCGACCGCCAGGTCGGTCTCCGCGCAGGAGACCTTGAAGTCGTCCCGCAGCGAGGCGTGACCGGCCGTCAGGATCGGCCCGAGGGCGCCGAACTCGCCCTTGTCCAGCAGCTCGACCGCGCGCAGCACCCGGTCGTCCTCGGTCACCACGTGCCGCACCACCGGCGCCAGCTCGGGCGGCAGCTCGGCCAGCGCGGCCGGCAGCCCCTCGGCCGGCAGGTCGCGCAGGGCGCGCAGCCCGAGCAGCGCGGCGGCCCGCTCGCAGCCGCTGCGCACCGAGGCGTAGGCGCCGTCGCCCAGGTCGTGCTTGACCTTGGTGTCGATCACCAGCAGCTCCAGCCCACGCTCGGCGGGGCGGAACGGCACTTGGCGCTGGCTCAGGTCCCGGGTGTCCATGAAGAGCGCGTTGCCGTCGGTGCAGCAGGCGCTGGCCATCTGGTCCATCACCCCGCAGGGCACGCCGACGAAGACGTTCTCGGCCCGCTGGCAGAGCAGGCCCAGCTCGGACTGGGTCAGCGGGAGGTCGTAGAGGTCGCGGTAGGCGGCGGCGACCACCACCTCCAGGGCGGCCGAGGAGGAGAGGCCGGCGCCGGTCGGCACGTCGCTCTCGAAGTACAGGTCGGCGCCGCCGACCCGGTGGCCGGCCTCGCGCAGGGTCCAGACCACGCCGGCCGGGTAGGCCGCCCAGCCGGCCACCGCGCCCGGGGCGAGCTCGGCCACCGCCACGTCGGTGGTGGTGTCGTCGCCCTGGGCGCTGTAGAGCCGCAGCCGGCCGTCGCTGCGCGGCGCGGCGGTCAGCCGGACCGCGTGCGGGAGAGCGATCGGGAGCACGAACCCTTCGTTGTAGTCGGTGTGCTCGCCGATCAGGTTGACCCGGCCCGGGGCCGCCCACACACCCGTGGGGGCGGTCCCGAAGATCCGCTGGAAGTCGTCAGACACTGTTGCTCTCCCGCCGCTGGGGCTCGGTACGTCGGGACTCAGCTGGCGCTGGCCCGGCTCTTTTCGAACTTGTCGAGGGTGAAGGTCCAGGCATCGGCCACGATGGCGTCCAGCTCCGGGCGCTTGGGCACCCAGCCCAGCGCCTGGCGGGCGCGGTCGGCCGAGGCCACCAGCACCGCCGGGTCGCCCGGGCGGCGCTCGGCCATGACCACCGGGATCTCCCGGCCGGTGACCCGCTTGACCGACTCGATCACCTCGCGGACCGAGAAGCCGCTGCCGTTGCCCAGGTTGCAGATCAGGTGCTCGCCCGGCTTGGCCGCGTCCAGCGCCAGCAGGTGGGCCTCGGCCAGGTCCGCCACGTGGATGTAGTCGCGGATGCAGGTGCCGTCCGGGGTCGGGTAGTCCTCGCCGAAGACCGAGATGTGCGGGCGCTGGCCCAGCGCGGCCTGGAAGACCAGCGGGATCAGGTGCGACTCCGGGTCGTGCCGCTCGCCGTAGGCGCCGTAGGCGCCGGCCACGTTGAAGTAGCGCAGGCTGACCGCGGCCAGGCCGTGGGCGATCGCCTCACTGGTGATCAGGTGGTCGACGGCCAGCTTGGTGGCGCCGTAGGCGTTGGTCGGGGAGGTGCGGGCGGTCTCCGCGATCGGGGTCACCTCGGGCTCGCCGTAGGTGGCCGCGGTGGAGGAGAAGACCAGCTTGCGCACGCCGGCCTTGCGCATCGCGCTGACCAACTCCAGCGAGCCGGCCACGTTGTTGCGCCAGTACTTCTCCGGGTCCGCGACCGACTCGCCGACCTGCGAGGAGGCGGCGAAGTGCAGCACCGCGTCGAAGGAGGAGTCCAGCACCCGGTCGGCCTCCTGGATCCGGCCGCGGACGAACTCGGCACCGGCCGGCACGCCCTCGACGAACCCGGTGGAGAGGTCGTCCAGCACGACCACCTGGTGCCCCGCCTCCAGCAGATGCGCTCCGACCACGCTGCCGACGTAGCCGGCACCGCCGGTGACCAGGTACTTGCTCATGTTGCGACCTCCCGCAGGCGCTGTGCCGCCGCCTCGGGCGACACATCGTTGACGAACGCGTCCATGCCGGATTCGACTCCGGCCAGGAATTTCAGCTTGCCTACGGTACGACGGATCGTGAAGAGCTCCAGATGCAGTGCCAGCTCCGCGCCGCCGCGGCGCGGAGCCTGGTGCCAGGCGGCGATGTACGGGGTGGGCGGCAGGCCCTCGCCGAACAGCCGGTCGAAGCGGCGCAGCAGCTCCAGGTAGAGGCCGGGGAACTCGGCCCGCTCCTCCTCGGCCAGCTCGGTCAGCGAGCCGACCCGGCGGTTCGGGAAGAGGTGGACCTCGTAGGGCCAGCGGGCGGCGAAGGGCACCAGGGCCGTCCAGTGCTCGCCGGCCAGCACCACCCGGACCGGGTCGGCCCGCTCGGCGGCCAGCAGGTCCTCGAACAGGTTGCGGCCGGTTCGGGCGCGGTGGTCGTTGGCGCTGGCGATCATCTTGCCGGTGCGCGGGGTGGTGAACGGGAAGGCGTAGATCTGGCCGTGCGGGTGGGCCAGGGTGACGCCGATCTCGGCGCCGCGGTTCTCGAAGCAGAAGACCTGCTCGACCCCGGGCAGCCGGCTCAGCGCGGCGGTGCGGTCGGTCCAGGCGTCCAGCACCAGGCGGGCCTTGGACTCGTCCAGGTCGGCGAAGGAGGCGGAGTGGTCGGCGGTGAAGCACACCACCTCGCAGCGGCCGACGCCCGGACGGGCCAGCCGCAGGTCGGAGGGGTCGAGGGCGGCGAGGTCGTCCGGGGTGCCCGGGCCGTTCTGCGGGCCGTCGCCGAGCTCCGGGGCGGCGTCGCCGGCGAGCGAGGGGAAGCGGTTCTCGAAGACGGCCACGTCGTACTCGGGCGCCGGGATCTCGCTGAGGTGCTCGGCCGTGCTCGGGCAGAGCGGGCACTGGTCGGTCGGCGGGTGGTAGATCCGGCCCTGGCGGTGCGCCGCCACGGTGACCCAGTCGCCGGTCACCGGGTCGTGCCGGACCTCGGAGAGGTTGGCGACCGGCTCCAGGGGTCTGCGGTCCGGCTCGTCCCGGAACGCCGTCTCGTCCCGGTCGAAGTAGATCAGCTCGCGGCCGTCCGCCAGCTTGGTCGTGGTCTTCCGCACAGTCTTCCGCCCTCGATGCCTGTCACCCGCCTGAGTCATCACACATAATCAAACAATACTCATCACCAGTCAACAGACGCCCCGCATCTGGGCACGGCGAGTTCACCCGTCCGCTTCTGCGGACCGGCCGGACGGGCGTTCGCGCTGATCAGTCCCGGTCGAGGCGAGCGAGCAGGCCGGTGCGGTCGGCGACCGCGGCGGCCTCCAGCCGGGTACGGGCTCCGAGCTTCATCAGCACCCGCTGCACATGGGTGCGGGCGGTGCTCGGGGCGATGCCCATGCCGACCGCGATCTCCTGGGTGTCCTGGCCCTCGGCGATCCGGGCCAGCACCTGGATCTCCCGCCGGGTGAGCGCGCCGAGCAGCCGCAGCGCCTCGTCGTCCGGCTCGTGCACCGGGTGCAGCAGCCGCTCGAAGGCCGCCTGCAGCACCTCCACCGCCACCGCCGCCTCGCCGGCCCGGGCCCGGCCGATCGAGCGGTCCACCACCTCGATCCGCTCGTCGCTGCGCACGTAGCCGGCCGCGCCGGCCGCGAAGGCGCTGGCCACCCCGCGCAGGTCGTCCACCGGGCCGAGCACCACCACGGCCACCTCGGGGCGCTCCTGGCGGATCCGGCGCACCGGGGCGAAGGCGCCGGCGGCCCCCGGGCGGGCCACCCCGACCAGGCAGACGTCCGGGCGGCGCTGGGCGGTCAGCTCCGGACCGGCCGAGGCCGGGCTGCCGACGGCGAGCACCCGGTGGCCGCGCACCTGCAGCGCGGCGGCCAGTGCCTCGGCCAGCAGTCGGTGATCGTCGACCACGACGAGCCGTACGCCCAAGGGGCCCTCCCCGTACCTGCGTGGAAGCCCCACGCGATGCGTACCGGCCGTACGCCACAGCACTGTTGACGCACCATCACAGCGCATGACGGACCCGGGCCGCCAGGGGCCGGCCGGTTCGGACGGTGCCAGGAGGATAACGAAAAAGGCCCCCGCCGTAATGGCGAGGACCTTTTCCGATGGAGCCCCCATGCGGAATCGAACCGCAGACCTTCTCCTTACCATGGAGACGCTCTACCGACTGAGCTATAGGGGCGAACCGGTCGAACGAGGAAGACATTACATGGTCCGCGGCGGGATTGGGAAATCGGTGACCGGCCCGGGACGCACGCCCCCGGGCGGGTCGCACGCCCGCGCGGCTGGCCCGTCACCCGGCCGCGCGCCCGGTCAGCCCGCGGCCAGCATGCCGTCGAGCGGCTGGTCCACCGTCAGGTCGCAGCCGCCGCGCTCCGGGAGCAGCAGCAGGCAGCAGACCGCGACCACGCCGAGGCCCGCCAGGTACCAGCCGACCGGGGCGGCCGTCCCGTAGGACGCCGTCAGCCGGGTCGCCAGCAGCGGGGCGGTGCCACCGCCGACCACCCCGCCGAGGTTGTAGGTGAGCGCGGCCCCCGTGTAGCGGACCCGGGTCGGGAAGAGCTCCGGCAGGTAGGCCGCCACCGGGCCGAGCAGCACGCCCTGCAGCAGCCCCGTGCCGGCCAGCGCGAGCAGGACCAGCCCCGGCCGCAGCGTCTCCAGCACCGGGAAGAGCAGCAGCGACCAGCAGCTCGCCAGCGCCGTGCCGAGCAGCACGGTGCGGCGCCGGCCCCAGCGGTCCGACAGCCCCGCGCTGTACCAGACCGCCAGCGCCCCGGCCGGCGCGGCGGTCAGCTGCAGCGCCAGCAGCACGGTGCGGTCCATGCCCAGCTGGCCGGTCAGGTAGCCGAGGGCGTAGGTGTTGCTCAGGTAGAAGAGCGCGTAGCCGAAGGAGAGCGCGCCGGTGCCGAGCAGCACCAGGCGCCAGTGCTGCCGCAGCACGGCGAGCACCGGCGGCCGCTGCTCGTGCTCCTCGTCCGCGGCCTGCGCCCGGGCGAAGACCGGCGTCTCGGCGATCCGCAGCCGGACGAAGAGCCCGACCAGCACCAGCAGCAGCGAGCCGAGGAACGGCAGCCGCCAGCCCCAGGCGTCGAACTGACGCGCCGGCAGGCCGAGCGAGACCGCCAGGAAGACCCCGGTGGCCAGCACCGCGCCCGCCGAGGGCCCGAGCTGCAGGTACCCGGCGTAGCGGCCGCGGCGGTCGCGCGGCGCGTACTCCGCCACCAGCAGGGCCGCCCCGCCCCACTCCCCGCCCAGCCCCAGCCCCTGGCAGAACCGCAGCAGCACCAGGGCCAGCGGCGCCCAGACGCCCCACCGCCCGTAGCCCGGCAGCACCCCGACGGCCGCCGTCGCCAGCCCCATCATCAGCAGCGAGGCCACCAGCACGGCCTTGCGGCCCACCCGGTCGCCGAAGTGGCCGAACACCACCGCCCCCACCGGCCGGGCGACGAACGCCACCGCGTAGACCGAGAGCGAGGCGAGCAGCGCGGTGGCCGCGCCGAGCTGCGGGAAGTACTCCCGGCCGAAGACCAGGGCGGCCGCCATGCCGTAGAGGAAGAAGTCGTAGAACTCGATCGCCGTCCCGACGAAGGCGGCGGCCACCACCCGGTTCAGACCGCCGGCTTCGGACTGCGGTTCGGGGTGCGGTTCGGGGCGCGGGTCGGGCTGCGCTCCGGGGTGCGGTTCGGGCTGCGGTTCGGGCTGCCCTGAGGCTGCGTCAGTCGCCATGCCACCGACCCTGCCCGTCCGGTCCCGGCCGCCGCAGCCGCCACTCGGGTGACGGGGGCGCATTCGGTTCGTGCACGCTCCGGGGTGGTGCGCGGCGAGACGATACGCAACCATGGGGTTGCATGTCCTCGCCTACCGTCTGGAGCGCCCGTGTCCGTCGACCTCGACCGCATCTGCCGGGAGATCGCCATCGCCGCCCCCGTCGAGCGGGTCTGGGCCGTGCTCACCACGCCGGAGCACATCGGCCGGTGGTTCGGCACCGGCACGCCCGCCGCCGTGGACCTGCGCCCGGGCGGCAGCATCGTCTTCGACCACCCCCCGCACGGCGCGCTGCCCGCCCGGATCGAGGTGCTGGAGCCGCCGCACCGCCTCGCCTACCGCTGGGCCGTCACCGGCCCGCAGGACGCCGAGCCGACGGCGCGGAACTCCACCCTGGTCGAGTACCGGCTGACCGCGACCCCCGACGGCGGCACCCTGCTGCGGATGGTCGAGAGCGGCCTGGCCGCCGTCCTGATGGGCGATCAGGAGCGCGCCGACCGCCACGCCGCCAACAGCGCCGGCTGGACCCGCATCCTGGCCGGCCTGCGCACCTACGCCGAACCGCTCGCCGCGTGAGCGGTGCCGCCGACCCCGACCAGGTGTTCGCGGCGCTCGCCGACCCGACCCGCCGTCAACTGCTGGAGCTGATCGCCGGCTCACCCGGCGGCACCGCCACCGCCACCGAACTGGCCGCCCGCCTGCCCGTCACCCGGCAGGCGGTGGCCAAGCACCTGGCCGTGCTCACCGCCGCCGGCCTGGTCGCCCCCACCCGCACCGGCCGCGAAGTCCGGCACGCGGTGCGCGCCGCCCCGCTCGCCGAGGCGGCCGCCTGGCTGGCCGACCGCGCGGCACAGTGGGACCGCCGGTTGGCCGCGATCCGCGACCTGGCGGAGCAGGGGCCGCGATAGCGGTCCGTTTGCATGCGCGCGGCCCACTGTGGCTATCCTTGACTACCGAGCGTGTCCGACCGGCCACGCGGGGGTCGCCGCTCCCGCACGGCCGCCGCCTCCCCGGGGGTCCGATGGCCGAGCCCAGCAGCGACGGGTTCCAGGTGCACCCCGACGACCTCTCCGCCGCCGCGGCCGAAGCCCGCACCGCCGCCACCCGCCTCACCGCCCCCGCCACCTGCGAGGCCGCCGGCCTCTCCGGCTGGCGCACCGCCGCCGCACTGCGCGACTGCGGCGAGGCCTGGCGCGACCTGCTCGCCGCCCTCCGCACCGAACTGGCCGACCAGGCGGGCAAGCTCGACGACACCGCCCGGCACTACCGGGCCGGCGACCGCACCGCCACCGAAGCCTTCCTCGCCCCGGCCGGCCGCTGATGGAGCTCACCGCCCTGCGCGACGCCGACCCCGGCGCCCTCCCCGACGCCGCCGACACCCACGACCGCCTCGGCGCCGACCTGCGCGCCACCGCCGAGGACTGGCAGAACGCCGTCCTCGACCGCACCACCCGCGCCGGCTGGCACGGCACCGCCGCCGACACCTGCCGCGCCAGCCTGCGCCGCACCGCGACCCGGCTCACCGCCGCCCACACCGAACTGCTCCGGATCGGCGCCACCCTGCGCTCCGGCGCCGACGCACTCCGCCTCGCCCAGGACCGCCTCGCCGATGCCCTGGCCGAGGCCCGCGCCGCCGGACTCACCGTCAGCCCCGAAGGCCACGTCAGCATCCCGTCCCAGCCCGGCGCGGACCGCCACGACCCCGACGGCCCGGGCGAGGAGCCCGGCCTCGGCCTCGGGCAGCGGATCGCCTCCGCCCTGCACGACGCCGACACCGCCGACCGCGCCCTGGCCGACCGCCTCCACACCTTCGCCCGCGCCGCCCGCGACGGCACGGCCCTCACCCCGCACGGCTACGACGCGGACCCGCTCGACCCCGTCATCACCGCCCCCGACCTGCTCGCCGCCGCCCTGCCCCCGGCTGCGGCCACCCCCGCCGAAACCGCCGCCTGGTGGCGCACCCTCTCCCCGACCGCCCAGCAGCACCTCACCACCACCCGCCCCGACCTGGTCGGCAACCGCGACGGACTCCCGGCCGCCACCCGCGACCAGGCCAACCGACTGCTGCTCGCCGCCTACCTCGCCGACTACGGCGCCCGCACCAGCCCGAGCGATGCGGACCGGAAGAAGCTCGCCGGCTTCCGCGCCATCGCCGCCCGCCTGGGCCGGACCGCCAGCACGCCGCCGGTGCTGCTGCTGGGGCTGTCGGCGGAGGGGCAGGGGCGGGGGGTGCTGTCGTTCGGGGATCCGGACCGGGCGGTGAACGTGAGTGCGTATGTGCCGGGGCTGGGGACGGAGTTGCGGGATGTGGGGGGTAAGGATGCGGATCGGGCGTTCAATGTCTGGGCTGCGGCCCACACCGCTGATCCCACCCGGAGCACGGCTTCGATGGTCTGGCTCGGATACGACCCCCCGCCCGGCATCGACAAGCTCACTCCCGAGACACTCGCCGTCATGGGGCAGGACAGGGCCCAGGCGGGGGCGAAAAGCTATGACAACTTCCTCGCCGGATTGCGCGCGAGCCATGAGGGTCCAGCCGCTCACCTTGTCGCTCTCGGCCACAGCTACGGCTCCCTGACCGTCGGGCTGGCCGGCCGGAGCGGAGCAGGAACGGGCGCCGATGACATGATCCTCATCGGCAGCCCCGGATCGGGGTCGCAACACGCCTCACAGTTGGGAGTCGCGAGCGACCGCATCTGGGTCGGAGCCGCCGACAACGACCCTGTCTCCTACGCGCCCAATCCGATCGAGGATCTGAAGGGCAACTTCAATCAGCGGTGGTTCGGTACCGACCCGGCGAGCGGCGACTTCGGAGCCCACCGATTCGACGTCGCAGACGGTCCCGCCAACAGCTTCTCATCGCACTCGAACTACCTGGATCCGAGCGGCGGAAACTCGCTGTACAACATCGGTCAGATCGTGGCCGGCCACCCGGACAAGACGAGAGCACAGGTGCCGAGATGACCCACTGGCGCCGGATCTCGCTCCTGCTCGCGGCGACTCTCGCCACCGCCTGCCACTCCTCCGGTGCACCCGGGAACCCGACTGCGAAAGCGACTGCCGTGCTGAGCCCGTACGAAGCGAAGGCCAAGCTCCAAGGCATGCTTGACGACACATTCGAGGCCATCGTTCCGGACATGAAGTTCCGAGAAGGCTGGCCGAGCGTCACGGAGAACGATCAGCCTCCCGGTACCGCCAATGTCGCCCTCGATCGCTACGTCATGACGCGGGTCTCGGCCGCCAAGTACGGAGCGCTCCTCGGCGTGGTCGAACGCCACTGGAAGGCACGGGGCTACGTCATCGAGAGCGTAAACGCCGACCCGACGATGCCCGCCATCTTCGCCCAGTCCGCTGACGGCTCGTCACTCAGTCTCCGAGTGGGATATCCCGGCAACATCACCATCGGAGCCGACGTCAATCCCATCAATTCAACCGGCAATCCATTCGGCCCCCAGCCGCCCCAGCCCACCCTCCCCAACGGCAATCCCGACATCCTCCCCACCATCGACGACCCCTTCTGGTCCCACTAACCCCCCGCCCTCAACCTCGCCCGCACCAGCGCCAGATACGGATCCCGCGGTGCGGGCAGTCCCGGGCAGACGTCCCAGTGGACGACCCGGCAGCGGGCCTCCGAACCGGTCTCCGGAGGGTGGACCACCGTGCCCAACCGGTCCAGTTGCCAGCGGCGGGTGCGGGGAACGCTGTCCACTGGATGCTCCCCGGGGTCGAGCATGATCCAGCGGCCGCGCTCGGTGAGGTGCCAGGTGGCCTCGCTGCGGCAGCGGCGGCAGCGGCCGACGGACTCGTACCCCACGGCCAGCGCCCGGCCCCGGTTGGCCAGGAAGCGCTCGACCGCGAGCACCGCCTCCCGTACCGGCACCGGCTCGCGCACCTCCCGACCGGCCGCCGGCACCCGCACCACGCACAGCCCGCACAGCACGGCCCGCGCCCCCAGGTGCCAACTCCCGCCGGCCCGCCCGCACCACCAGCAGGCCGTGAATGCCTCGCTCCGCTCCTGACCACCCATCACTCCGCCCTCACCGGCGGGCGCCGGCCTCCTCCGGCGACAGCCCGCCCGGACGATGTAACGACGGGTCGAACACAAACGACACGGCCGGCCCATGAGCGTGCCGGCACAGACGACAGTCGGGGCCGTCCACCGAAGGGTGAACGGCCCCGACTGACATCACCTCACCCTTGCGGGTCGCGGTACGGGTTGTCAGCGGGAGGCGGCGGCACCTGGTACTGCGGCGGCCCGGGCTGGGGGTAGGGCTGATGCTGCACGGGCTGCTGGGACGGCATCGACTGGCCGTACTGGGGGGGCTGGAACGGATACGGCTCCGCAGCGGGCGGCAGCGGTACGGCCTTCTTGCGGCGTGCCAGGAAGAAGACGGCACCGCCGATGACCACGACCGCCAGCACCGCACCACCGATGATCATCGGCAGATTCGACGAACCGGAGGTCGAGGAGGCCGACTTCGCCGGTGCCGGAGCAGCGCTGCCAGAGGCGGCAGAGGAGGGCGCGCCCGAAAGCGGAGCAGGTGACTGGGCGGCCGGGCCCGAAGGCGATGCGGACGGGGAGATACCAGTGACCTTCGAACCACCGGCGAAGTCCGACGCGGGAGGCGTGACACTGATCCCCGCCTGCACCAACGGGTTGACGTCAGCCGGGCCGGGGTCACCGGTGTAGCGGACCGCCGTGCGGACGCTGATGTTGCCGTAGCCGATGAAGTTGCTGTGGCTGGAGCCGTCGTTCGGCTTGTTGGCGGTGCTGATCAGCACCCGAAGGACCTGGTTGCCGGTCCAGGTGGGGTGTTCCGAGAAGAGGATGGCCGCTGCTGCGGAGACCATGGCCGTGGAGTCGGAGGTTCCATGGGTCTGGCAGTACCCGGAGGGACCGGTGCAGGCGTTCACCACATCCGCTCCCGGCGCAGCGAGAGCGACATACGGGCCGTTCTCCGACTCCACGGTGCTCTGCCCACTCTGGTTGTGAGCCGCAATCGCCATCACACCGGCCGCATCGGCCGGATACATGACCGGATTGCCTTCCTGCCCGCTGTTACCGGCGCCTGCAACGATCAGACTTCCGTGGCTGATCGCGTAGTTGACGGCGTTCTGCAGCGCGGCGACATCAGTCGGCGAGATGTCGAAGCTGCGGATGGCCTGGGAGATGTTGATGACCTTGGCGCCCTGGTCAGCCGCATAGGTGATGGCCTGATCGAGTTGCTTCAGATAGTCCGGCGACGAAATCTGCGTTTTGGCATCCGAGGTCGCGTTCACCTTGATCGGAAGGATCCGTGCGCCGGAGGCCAGCCCGATCACGCCATTGCCGCTGAAGCCCTTGCCCGAACCAGCGATGATGCTCGCCATACCCGTGCCGTGCCCGTCAGGGTCGGTGTCGGCTCCACCGGGCAAGCCGCTGAAGTCCTTGCCCGGCAGGAGCTGACCGACCAGATCGGGGTGGTCGGCTTTCACCCCGGTGTCGATCACTGCGACAGTCACGCCCTTGCCGTTGGCCACCTGCCAGACATCGGACATGTGCAAGGCATCGAGGTACCACTCGCCCTGTCGCGGATTGTCCAGTGCCTGCGCCGCGGGAGCGAACACGCCGCCCAAGGACAGGCCCACCGCGAGCAGAGCCGCCGTGGTCAGCGCTCGCATCCTCGCGCCGGTTCGCCGCATCACGCTCTCCTCCATCGCCATGGCTCCCCCGAACAGAGCTGCCCGGCCGCTGGGGCTGGCCCAGTGGCCGGGCAGAAGGTCCGGTCCCTACTCAATCACGTCCGGATTGCTCTGCGGAGTTCCCTCCGTCCACGTCTCCTCGTCCTCGACGAGGTAGTCCGCGCGGTTGCGACGGTCCTTGCTGCGCTTCCGCGCCGAACCGAGGCCGCCGCCGGGCATCATGCCGCCGCCGTCGCCCTCGGCTGCTCGGGCCTCGGCAGAGGCCGCCCGGGCCTCGGCGGAGGCCGACTTGCCCAGACCGCTGCCGCCCTGGGTGAACTCGCCCTCGGCCACCGGACCGCGCCGGCCGCCGACCTCGCCGCCGGGCTTCGAGACCAGGCCCCGGCCGCGGCCGACGCCACCGCCGGCACCGCGGCCTCCGAGGCCACCGCCACCGCCGCCACCGGGCATGCCGCCCTGCGCGTAGCCACCACCGCCGCCTCGGCCCTCGGCGGCCGCAGCCTCCTCGGCACCGATCGCGTGGGCGCCCAGCTGGCTGCGGCCCGACACGGCGCCAGGCCGGCTCGCGCCGCCGGTGATCCCGTCCTCGGCGGGCAGGCCGCCGAAACGGCCACCGCCGCGGGAGCCGCCGTAACCGCCCTCGGACCCGCCGACACCGCCGCCGCCCTTGACCCCGCCGAAGGAGGTGCCGCCGGACCTGCCGTACGGGCTACCACCGTAGGAGCTGCCGGGCAGGCCACCGGGGTAGCCGCCGGGCGGCGTGCCCGGACCGCTTCCACCGGGCCCGCTGTACGGACCGCCGCCGCCCGGCAGCGTGCTGGTCGGGCCGCCCGGGCCCGGCAGCGTCGGCGCGGGCGGGTTGGTGCTGTCCAGCCCCGTGCTGGGCGGCGCCACCGGAGTCGGGGTGGGCGTCGGAGTCGGGTTCACCGGAGAAGGAACCGGCGTCGGGGTGGGCGTGGGCGTAGGCGTCGGGGTAGGAGTGGGCGTCGGCCTGGGGGACGGCGGGCCGGGAGGCGGGGTGGGCGACGGCGGGGGCGGGTCGACCGGTGTCGGTCGAGTGATCATCCGGGGCGGGGGGACGGTGGTCTTCCCACCGCCGGTGCCACCACCGGACGGGCCGGCGGAGCCGCCAGAACCACCGCCGAAGTTCAGGTCGCTGCCGCCATAGACGGTCTTCGGCGGCGGCCCCATCACATCCGTCGGGCTCGGCGGGAAGAGCGGCGGCGTCTGCCCCTGGATCGTCTGCGAGGACGACTGGTACGCCTGCGACAGCTTCACCATCGCGTCGACGGCTTCGTTCTTCGCGTTGGTGATCACGGTCTGCGCCTGGTCGGCCTGAGTGCGGGTCACCCAGTTGGGGTCGACCGCGGCCCTCGCCGCGTCCTCCTGGGCACTCATGTAGTCCGCGTTCTGGGCCTTGCGGCGCGCGACGATGTTCATCTGGTCCGTCGGCACGGTGGGCATCGCCCGCGCCGTGCCGAGCGCGTCGCCGGCCTGCATGATCTGCGTCGAGGTGGTGGACGCGTAGGTGCTCAGGCTGCTGGTCGCGTCCGACACCTGCTTCAGCCAGGTGCGGAAGCTGTCGGCCGCCGGGCCGGTCCACTCCAGGGACTGCGAGTGCGAGGCCAGCGCGCGGCTGATGTCGCCCAGTGTGGTGGCCGCGCTGTCCAGGGAACCGCCGCGGACCGAGAGCGAGCTCGGGTCGGCGTTCTTCACCATGTCGAACAGCTGCTCGTGCGGCAAGCCGTCGAAGTAGGAGTACAGATCGTCTGTCCTTGGCGTGGGCACTAGCTTCTCCCCGTTTCAGTACGCTGCCCGGTCCGATCCTCGGTCCTGCTCATCCGGTGGTGCTGCCGCTTCCGGTCTGGTTCGCGCTGGAGACAGCGCTGGGCGAGTCGCCGTTGGACGAGACGGAAGTCGGCCCCGCCGGCGGCTGGACCGCACCCGTCGAGCTCACCCCGGCGGTGTACTGGGTGTTCGTCTGGTTGTGGATCTGCCACAGGTTCTGGCGCTGCGTGTCATCAACGTTCTGGTAGCCGTTGATGTTGATGTTCATCGCGATGCTCATCGCCTCGATCTGGTTCGAGAGCGTCTGCGAGAGCGCCTGCAGGTTCTGGTGCGCCAGCGAGTAGGCCGAGTGCAGGTCGTCGGCGGAGCTGAAACCGCTGCCGACCCACGCCGGGTCCACGCTCTGCCGGCTGACCGTCGTCGGCGCCGCCTGCGAGTTCCCCAGGTCGACGAGCATCCCGTCGACCTTCTTCTTGAAGTCGCCCAGCGTCTCCATCTCGACCGCGAGGTTCTGCGTGCCCACCTCGCCGGCGAGTTGCCGCATCTCGTAGATGTTCTTGGCCGCCAGTGCGCCGTACTCGCCCGGAATCGCGTTCATCGAACTGCACCTCCCCCGTGCACAGGCCGGCCTGTGCCGCCGTGCCACACCACGTCATCAACGTCGAAGTCCCGTTACGTGCGCCGGCCGCCCGGTTACGGACAGCCAGTAGTCGCCGGTTCACATCCTAGCGACCGCCCCTGTCGCTCCGGCAGACCCCTTGGTGCGCTTGGCCGTTATCGGTACGGAGTTGTCACGTACGGCCCGAGGGCCCGTAACACCGGGCCATCAGAATGGGGGCAGAGATCAGCAAACGGGGCGGTGTGGCAGCGTTGACCGAGGTGACGAGCAGCGAATCCCCCTGGTGGGCCCGGGCCGTGCGGCCCGCGCGGCCGGCGTTTCCCGGGGTGCTGGTGGCCCGGGCGGCGGTCGGGATGGCGGTGCCGCTCTGCGCGGGGCTGGCGGCGGGGCGGCTGGATCTCGGGGTGTACGCGGGGCTGGGGGCGATGCACGCCACCCTGAGCGACCGGACCGAGCCCGCCCGGCGGCGGGTGCTGCGGATCGGGGCGGCGGTGGGCGCCTCGGCGCTGGGGATGCTGGTCGGCGGGGCGGTGCTGCGCTGGGGGCTGCCGACGGCGGTGGCGGTGCTGGTGTTCACGGCGGTGGGGTTCGTCTCCGGGGCGCTGAGCGCGGCCGGGCCGCGCGGGTCGGCGGCCGGGATGCTGCTGCTGGTGTCGGCGACGCTGGGCGCGGGGATGGCGCCGCCGGACCCGTGGTGGGCGGCGGGGCCGATGGTGCTGGCGGGCGCGGCGGTGGTGCTGCTGCTCGGAATCCCGCTCCCCAGAACGGCCCGCACGGCGTCCGACCCCCGCCGGCGCGCGGTGGCCGAGGTGTACCGGGCGCTCGGCGGGCTGCTCCGCGAGCTGGGCACCGATCAGGGCCCGGCGGCCCGGCGGCGGCTGACGCAGCAGTTGAACCTGCTGCAGGACCAGCTGCCCGCACCCCGCCCGGGCGTCCGCGAGCCGGCCGGCACGGCCGAGCTGCGGCGCGCCTACGAGGGCGCCCTCGCGGTGACCGAGGCGGCGAACGGCCTGCTCTGGGCCCGCCGGCCGGTGCCGCCCGAGGTGGCCGCGGTGCCGGCGGAGCTGGCCCGGGCGCTGGAGCAGCGGCGGACCCCGCTGCCCTGCCCGTCCTGGGAACCGGACACCCCGGCCCGCCGGGCGCTGGGCGCGGCGCTGCGCTCCGCGGTGGACGCGGTGGCGAGCCGCCCGGCCGACCCGGCGACGGCGGTGCGCACCGCGCCGGTACCGCCCCCGCCGCCCTGGCGGCTGCGGGTGCGGCGGACGGCGCCGCGCTCGCTGCGCTACGGGGCCCGGGTGGCGCTCTGCACCGGGGTGGCCGAACTGGTCACCGCCGGCGTGCCGCTGACGCGCGGCTACTGGGTGCCGATGACGGTGGCCTTCGTGCTCAAGCCGGACCTGGGCTCGGTCTTCCTGCGCGCGGTCAGCCGGGCGGTGGGCACGGTGCTTGGGGTGGCGCTGACCGCGGGGGTGCTGGCGCTGACCACCGAGCGCTGGCTGCTGGCGGGGATCGTGGCGCTCTGCGTGGCGCTGCTGCCGTACGCGGGGGCCGCGCACTACGGGCTGAACACCACGCTGATGACGCCGATGGCGCTGGTCCTGGTGCAGCTGGGCGGCGGCAGCGGGGCGGCCGAGTTCTGGCCCCGGGTGCTGGACTCGCTGCTGGCCAGCGGGATCGTGCTGCTCTTCGGCTACCTGCTCTGGCCGGAGCGGGCGCCGCACCGGATCGAGCCCCGGCTGGTGGCGGCGGCCGGGTCGCTCCGTGCCTACCTGGCCTCGGTGAGCGTGCTGCCGGCCGACGGCGGGGGCCCGCAGGCGCAGGTCTGGCTGCGCCGGACGGCCTACCGGGCGCTGGCCGACGCCCGCACCGAGGTGCAGCACGGGCTGGCCGAGCCTCCGCCGGCCGGGCGCCGGGCGGCGGCCTGGCTGCCGGCCACGGCGGCGCTGGAGCGGCTGACCGGCGCGGTGGCGGCCTACGCGGCGCAGCTGCGGTACGGCGGCCGGCGCAGCGACCCGGCGGAGGTGGCCCGGGTGCTGGCGGCGCTGGACCGGCTGGAGGCGGCGGCCCGGGCGCACCGCCCGCCGGCCGGCCCGGCCACCCCGCCGCAGCGCCCGCACAACCCGCAGCGCAGCGCGCTGGCCCAGGCCGCCGGCGAGCTGGAGGAGCTGCTCACCAAGGCCTGAAGGGGCGTCAGGAGTCGGCCAGCTCCAGCCAGGCCATCTCCAGCTCCTCCTTCTCCTCCCGCACCTTGCGCAGCTGCCCGTCCAGCTCGGCGACCTTGCCGAAGTCGGCGGCGTGCTGGGCCAGCTGGTCGTGCAGCTTGGCCTCCTGCTGCTCCAGCTTGGCGATCTGGCGCTCGATCCGCTGCAGCTCCTTCTTCGCGGCCCGGGCGTCGGCCCCGGACTTCGCCGGAGCGGCCTCCACCGGAGCGGCGGCGGCCGGCGCGGTCGCGGCCGCGACGGCCGCCCGCCGCTCCAGGTACTCGTCCACCCCGCCGGGCAGCATCCGCAGCCGCTTGTCGCCGAGCAGCGCGTGCACCACGTCGGTGGTGCGCTCGATGAAGAACCGGTCGTGGCTGATCACGATCATCGAGCCGGGCCAGCCGTCGAGCAGGTCCTCCAGCTGGTTGAGGGTCTCGATGTCGAGGTCGTTGGTGGGCTCGTCGAGGAAGAGCACGTTGGGCTCGTCCATCAGCAGCCGCAGCAGCTGCAGCCGGCGGCGCTCACCGCCGGAGAGGTCACCGACCGGGGTCCACTGCTTGTCCTTGCTGAAGCCGAACTGCTCGCAGAGCTGGCCGGCGCTCATCTCCCGGCCCTTGCCCAGGTCCACCCGGCCGCGGATCTGCTCGACGGCCTGCAGCACCCGGGTCGCCGGGTCGAGCTCGGCGATCTCCTGGGAGAGGTAGGCGAGCCGGACGGTCTTGCCGACCTTGATCACGCCGCTCGCGGGCTGCACGTCGCCCTGCGAGGCGTAGGCGGCCTGCATCGCGCGCAGCAGCGAGGTCTTGCCGGCGCCGTTGACGCCGAGCAGGCCGATCCGGTCGCCGGGGCCGAGGTTCCAGGTGAGGTGCTCGAGCAGCAGCTTGTCCCCCGCGCGGACGGTCACGTCCTCGAGCTCGAAGACGGTGCGGCCGAGCCGGGCGTTGGCGAACTTCATCAGCTCGCTCTTGTCCCGGGGCTCGGGCACGTCGGCGATCAGCGCGTTGGCGGCCTCGATCCGGTAGCGCGGCTTGGAGGTCCGGGCGGGGGCGCCGCGGCGCAGCCAGGCGAGCTCCTTGCGGGCCAGGTTCTGCCGCTTCTGCTCCTCGGTGGCCTCGATCCGGCTCCGCTCGGCGCGGGCGAAGACGTAGTCGGAGTAGCCGCCCTCGTACTCGCGGACCTCGCCGCGCTGGACGTCCCACATCCGGGTGCAGACCTGGTCGAGGAACCACCGGTCGTGGGTCACGCAGACCAGCGCCGAGCGGCGGTTCTGCAGGTGGCGGGCGAGCCAGGCGATGCCTTCGACGTCGAGGTGGTTGGTGGGCTCGTCGAGCACGATCAGCTCGGGCTCGCCGAGCAGCAGCTTGGCCAGCGCGATCCGGCGGCGCTCGCCGCCGGAGAGCGGGCCGATCACGGTGTCCAGGCCCTCGGCGAAGCCGGGCAGGTCGAGGCCGCCGAACAGGCCCTCGATGATGTCGCGGATCCGGGCGTCGCCGAGCCACTCGTGGTCGGCCCGGTCGGCGATCACCTCGTGCCGGATGGTGGCCTTCGGGTCCAGCGAGTCGTGCTGGGTGAGCACGGCCATCCGCAGGCCGCCGTTCCAGGTGACCCGGCCGCCGTCCGGCTCCTCCAGCTTGGCGAGGATCCGGACCAGGGTGGTCTTGCCGTCGCCGTTGCGGCCGACCACGCCGATCCGGTCGCCCTCGCTGACGCCGAGTGTGACGGCGTCCAGCAGGGCCCGGGTTCCGTAGACCTTCGAGACGGACTCGATGGTGGCGAGGTTGACTGCCAAGTGCGCTGCGCTCCTGATGTGTGGTCGGGCCGGTGGAACTGCCAAGCCTAGACGGCGGCGGCCGGCCCTACGGTGTCGAGGGGCCGGGCTCCGGGCACCGGGCCGTGGGTGGGGTGGGCGGCCCGGCAGGTGCCGGAGGCGGCGAGCGCCTCGGCGACGGCCTCGGCGCCGGCCGCGTCCTTGGCGAGGAAGGCGCAGGTCGGTCCGGAGCCGGAGACCAGCCCGGCCAGCGCGCCCGCCTCCAGGCCGGCCCGCAGGCAGTCGGCCAGTTCGGGGCGGAGCGAGAGCGCGGCCTGCTGCAGGTCGTTGGAGAGCGCCTCGGCCAGTGCCACCGGGTCGCCGGCGGCGAGCGCGGCCAGCAGCTCGGCGGAGGGGTCGGGGGTGGGCACCCGGTCGGCGCCGGAGCCGGTGCCGTCGGCCTCCCGCAGCCGGTCGCACTCGCGGAAGACGGCGGGGGTGGAGAGGCCGCCCTCGGCGACCGCGAAGACCCAGTGGAAGCTGCCGGCGACCGGCAGCGGCTCCAGCAGCTCGCCCCGGCCGCGGCCCAGCGCGACGCCGCCGAGCAGCGCGAACGGCACGTCGGAGCCGAGTTCGGCGGCCAGCTCCAGCAGCACCGGCAGCGGGGTGTCCAGGCCCCAGAGCGCGTCGCAGGCGACCAGCGCGGCGGCGCCGTCGGCGCTGCCGCCGGCCATCCCGCCGGCCACCGGGATGGCCTTGGCGATCGCCAGGTGCACGTCGGCCTCGATGCCGTGCCGGGCGGCGAGCAGCCGGGCGGCCCGGGCGGCCAGGTTGCTGCCGTCCAGCGGCACCTGGTCGGCGTCGGGGCCGGTGCAGGCGAGGGTGACGCCGCTGCCGGGGGCGCCGGCGGTGGCGGTCACCTCGTCGCCGAGGGCGACGGCGAAGAAGACGTTGGCCAGGTCGTGGAAGCCGTCGGCCCGCAGGCCGCCGACGCCGAGCTGGACGTTGACCTTGGCGGGCACCCGGACGGTGATCACTTGGACGGCCCCTCGGGCTTCTGTTCGGCGATGGCGGCGAACTGCTCCACGGTGAGCATCTCACCGCGCAGGGTGTGGTCGATGCCCGCGGCGGCGATCGCCTGCTCGGCGGCGGCCGGCGAGCCGGCCCAGCCGGCCAGCGCGGCCCGCAGGGTCTTGCGGCGCTGGGCGAAGGCGGCGTCCACCACGGCGAAGACCTGGGCCCGGGTGGCGGTGGTGCGGGGCGGGTCGCGGCGGACCAGCGAGACCAGCCCGGAGTCCACGTTGGGGGCGGGCCAGAAGACGCTGCGGCCGATCGCACCGGCCCGCTTGACGTCGGCGTACCAGTTGGCCTTGACCGAGGGCACGCCGTAGATCTTGTTGCCGGGCTTGGCGGCCAGCCGGTCGGCGACCTCGGACTGCACCATCACCAGGGTGCGCTCGATGCTGGGGAAGGTGGCCAGCATGTGCAGCAGCACCGGGACGGCGACGTTGTAGGGCAGGTTGGCGACCAGTGCGGTGGGCGGCGGGCCGGGCAGCTCGGCGACCTCCATGGCGTCGCTCAGCACCAGGTCGAACCGGTCGGCCCGGCCGGGCAGCCGGCGGGCGACGGTGCCGGGCAGGTGCTCGGCCAGCACCGGGTCGATCTCCACGGCGGTGACGTGCGCGGCGGTGTCCAGCAGCGCCAGGGTGAGCGAGCCGAGCCCGGGCCCGACCTCGACCACCGCGTCCTCGGGCGTCACCTGGGCGGCCCGGACGATCCGGCGCACGGTGTTGCCGTCGATGACGAAGTTCTGGCCGCGCTGCTTGGTGGGGCGGACCCCGAAGGCGTCGGCCATCTCGCGGATGTCGGCGGCGCCGAGCAGGAAGCTGTCGGAGGCGGTGGGGTCGGTGGTGCTCACCGGGCAAGGCTACCGGCCCGGTGAGCCCCGTACCGTTCAGTAACCGAAGGCGCGCGCGGTGTTGGCGGCGATCGCGGTGCAGAGCTCGTCCACGCCCAGGTCCAGGGTGGCGGCCATCGAGCGGACCGTGACCGGGATCAGGTAGGGCGCGTTGGGGCGGCCGCGGTAGGGGTGCGGGGTGAGGAACGGGGCGTCGGTCTCGACCAGGATCCGGTCCAGCGGCGTGACGGCCAGGGCGTCCCGCAGCGGCTGGTTGGCCTTGAAGGTGACCGGGCCCGCGAAGGACAGGTACCAGCCGTGCTCGGCGCAGGTCTTCGCCATCGCGGCGTCGCCCGAGTAGCAGTGGAAGACGGTGCGTTCAGGGGCGCCCTCGGCGAGCAGCACGTCGATCACGTCCTGGTGGGCCTCCCGGTCGTGGATGACCAGGGCCTTGCCGTGCCGCTTGGCGATCTCGATGTGGCGGCGGAAGGACTCCTGCTGGATCTCCACGCCCTCGGGCCCGGTGCGGAAGTAGTCCAGGCCGGTCTCGCCGACGGCCCGCACCTGCGGCAGCGCGGCCAGCCGGTCGATCTCGGCCAGCGCCTCCTCCAGGGCGGCGCTGCCGCCCGGGCCGCGCTTCTGCCCGGACCAGGTGTCGGGGTCGCCGAGCACCAGCCGGGGCGCCTCGTTGGGGTGCAGCGCGACGGCGGCGTGCACCTGCTCGTGCGCGGCGGCCAGCTCGGCGGCCCAGCGCGAGCCGGGCACGTCGCAGCCGACCTGGACGACGGTGGTGACGCCCACCGCGGCGGCCTTCGCCAGCGCCTCGGCCGGGGTGCCGGACTGCATGTCCAGGTGGGTGTGCGAGTCGGCCACCGGCACCGCGAGCGGGGCGGGCGGCGGGGGCGGGGTGGAGCGGTCGTCGTCCTTGGCAGCCATGGTGCAGAGCCTAGACGGGACCCGGACCCGGCCCGCCGCACACGGCGGGCCGGGTCCGGTCGACGGGCTCAGGAGCCGGGCAGCCAGAACTGGTACCAGTGCTGCCGGATCCGGTGCTCGCGGGGCTCCCTCGGCTGCTCGGGCTCGGCCGGCTCCGCGTACGGCGCGTAGCCGGGCGCCACGAACCGGCTCCTGGTGGAGGCCACCCGGCCCTCGCGCATGATCCGCACGGTGTGCCCGCCGCAGCCGGGGCAGCTGGGCTTGAGCAGCGGCGAGGGGACCCGCACGCCGTTGGCTCGGTACTGGATCACCAGGTGTCCGTCGCGGTCCCGGTGGTGCTCGATGTCGTACCCCTGCTCCCAGCCGTAGCCGCAGTTCAGGCAGGCGAAGGAGTAGGCCTCGTGGACCGTGGGGACGGGGTTGTGCGCGATCCCCCGGCCGAGGGCCGGGGCGGGGTCGGCGGTCTGCTTCAGCAGGCCGGTGGCCGGGGTGCCGCCCAGCGGGCTACCGATTGTGTCGCTCATCGCGGTCTCCCTGCGCCCGCCGGACGTTCGTCCGGATCGGGTCTTTCCATCCGATGGAATGCCCAAGCGGCCCGTCCCGATGCCCGACTTGCCGAGACTTGGCGGGGAGTTGGGAAAACCTGTACGAACCACCGGCGAAACCCCAGCTCAGCCGGTGTTCTCCGGGTGCGGGCTTTACCTTTCCGGCGGGCCCGCGCGGCGGTGCGCCGGTCCGCGGCGCGGGGTCGCTGTCGTCGGGAGTCGAAGGCACCGGCGCACGCCCTGGGACTCGTCATTCCACGGTACGCGCGAGGGGCGGATGGGGCGAGGCTCCGTTCAGGCCCCGCAGCCGGGCGTCACGGGGTGTGCTTGGCGGCCACCACCGCGTCGAAGACCTCGCGCTTGGGCAGCGCCAGCTCGGCCGCTACCGCCGCGATGGCCTCCTTGCGGCGCTCCCCCGCCGCCTCCCGCCCGGCCACCAGGGCAGCCAGCTCGGCGGGCGTCAGCTGGGCGGGCGGGGCCGGCGGAGCGCCGCCGACCACCACGGTGATCTCGCCGCGCACCCCTTCGGCGGCCCACTCGGCCAGCTCGCCGATCGGGCCGCGCTTGACCTCCTCGTAGGTCTTGGTGAGCTCCCGGCAGACCGCGGCGGGCCGCTCGGGGCCGAAGGCCCGGGCCATCGCGGCCAGCGTCTCGGCGATCCGGTGCGGGGCCTCGAAGAAGACCATGGTGCGCGGCTCGGCGGCGATCTCGGCCAGCGCCCGGCCGCGGTCGCCGGCCTTGCGGGGCAGGAACCCCTCGAAGGTGAAGCGGTCCACCGGCAGCGCGGACAGCGCCAGCGCGGTGAGCACGGCGGACGGTCCGGGCACGGCGGTGACCCGGATGCCGGCCTCGACGGCGGCGGCGACCAGCCGGTAGCCGGGGTCGGAGACCGAGGGCATCCCGGCGTCGGTCACCAGCAGCACCCGGGCGCCGCCGGTCAGCGCCTCGACCAGCTCGGGGGTGCGGCCGGCCTCGTTGCCCTCGAAGTAGGAGAGCACCCGCCCGGCCGGGGCCACCCCGAGCGCCTGGGTGAGCCGGCGCAGGCGCCTGGTGTCCTCGGCGGCGATCACGTCCGCCTGGGCCAGCTCGGTGAGCAGCCGGGGCGGGGCGTCCGCGACGTCGCCGATGGGGGTGCCTGCGAGAACGAGTACTCCTGTCACCCCGCCATCCTGTCAGGCCGGACGCCCGGCCCCCGGCCCGGACGGCCCCGGCGGGGCGGCGGGTGTCCGACCGGTGGGCCGCGGCCCGCCGACAATCGTGATGATTCGGGCAGCTTGTCGGCAGGGGCTTCTGCTTTCACCGGCCGCCCCTACGATGTGGCGGGTGACTGGCGAGACGGCGGCCGAGGCGGCAGTGGTAGAGACCACTGTGGAGACCGGCCCGGTGGACGAGCAGGACCCGAGCGGCGCCGCGATACCCGGCCCCCGCCCGGAGGACCGGCGTGCCCCATGGGTGCGCCGGCTGGCCGCCCACGGCTACCGGGCCCCGGAGCGCCTGTCGCTGCAGGAGCGGCTGGTGCCGCCGATGCCGGACGGCCCCGGGGTGACCCCGAGCCCGGCCAGGCCCTCGCCGCTGATGCTGCGGGCGGGCCTGAGCGTGCCCGAGGAGCTGTGGACCTGGCTCTGCCGCTGGTCCGGCTGGCTGGGCCCGCTGGCGGTGGCGCTCTTCGGCGGCCTGCTGCGGTTCTGGAAGCTCGGCAGCCCCGGCGGGATCATCTTCGACGAGACCTACTACGCCAAGGACGCCTACGCGCTCTGGCAGGGCGGCTACGAGACCAACTGGGCCGACACCGCCAACAGCCAGATCCTCGGCACTCCCCAGGTCATCCCGTACAAGACCGACCCGGCCTTCATCGTCCACCCGCCGGTCGGCAAGTGGATCATCGGTATGGGCGAGCAGCTGTTCGGCATGCACCCGCTGGGCTGGCGGTTCATGCTGGCGCTGCTCGGCACCGCCTCGATCCTGATGATCGCCCGGATCGGCCGCCGGCTCTTCCGCTCCACCCTGCTGGGCTGCGTGGCCGGCCTGCTGCTCTCGGTGGACGGCCTGCACTTCGTGATGAGCCGCACCTCGCTGCTCGACCTGATCGTGATGTTCTGGATCCTGGCCGCCTTCGGCTTCCTGCTGCTGGACCGGGACCGCACCCGGGCCCGGATCGCCCGCATCCTGGACGGGGCGGCCGACGCGGCCACCGCGCACCGGATGCGGCTGGGCCTGCGCCCGTACCGGCTGGCGGCCGGGGTCTGCGTCGGACTGGCCTGCTCCACCAAGTGGAGCGGGATGTACGTGGCGGCCTTCTTCGGGCTGCTGACGGTCTTCTGGGACCTGGGCGCGCGCAAGCTCGCCGGGGCCCGCCACCCGTACTGGTCGGTGCTGCGCCGGGACGGCCTGCCGGCCTTCGCCTCGATCGTGCTGGTGGCCGCCGGCACCTACGTCGCCTCCTGGTCCGGCTGGCTGGCCAGCAGCACGGCGCCCGGCAAGGGCGGCTACGGCCGCGACTGGGCGGTCGGCCGGCACGGCATCTCCACCGAGTACGTCACGCTGCCGGTGCTGGGCCGGGTGAAGATGCCGTTCCAGGTGAGCATGGACTGGGTGCCCGCCGGGCTGCGCTCGCTCTGGCACTACCACTCGCAGATGTACGACTTCAACGTCAACCTGCACAGCCCGCACCTCTACCAGTCCAACCCGTGGAGCTGGCTGGTGCTGGGCCGGCCGGTCTCCTTCTACTACGAGTCGCCCAAGTACGGGCAGAGCGGCTGCAAGGCCAGCGAGTGCGCCTCCGAGGTACTGGCGATCGGCACCCCGCTGCTCTGGTGGGCGGGCGTGATCGCGCTGGCCTACTGCCTGTACCGCTGGGTGCTGCGCCGCGACTGGCGGGCGGGTGCGGTGCTCTGCGGGCTCGGCGCCGGGCTGCTGCCCTGGTTCGAGTACCAGCAGCGCACGATCTTCCTGTTCTACGCGGTGGCCTTCGTGCCGTTCATCGCACTGGCGGTGACGATGCTGGTCGGCGCGCTGATCGGCCCGGCCCGGGCCACTCCGGAGCGCCGGCTGGTCGGCGGCGCGGCGGCGGGCGTGCTGGTGCTGCTGATCGTCTGGAACTTCCTCTACTTCTTCCCGCTGTACACCGGCCAGGTGATCCCGATGCAGGACTGGCGGGCCCGGATGTGGTTCACCAGCTGGATCTGAGGCCGGTCGATCGGGCCCGATCCAGGGTGATCGGCAAACGGACGGGTCTGTACCAGCTCTGTCACGAGCCGGGTCGTTGAGCCGGTCGGCGCAACGGCTCGGCTTAGGCTGTGCTGACTCCATTCGTCCTACCTCCGGGGGAGCAGCATGCGTCAGGGGCCCAAGGCCGCCGTCATCACCACCGTCGCGGTCGCCATGCTCGCGGCCGGCGGCTACGCGGCGTACTCACTGGTCGGCTCCGGCAGCGACGGCAAGAAGGCCTCCGCCGCGCCGGCCCAGCGCCACGTGGTGGCCGGCACGCCGGCCGCCGATCTGGCCGCCGCCGGGGAGAAGGACTTCCTGACCGCCTGGTCCTCCGGCGACCTGGCCGCGGCCAGCAAGCTGACCGACGACCCGGCCGCCGCGCTGACCGCGCTGACCGCCTTCAAGGACCAGGTGAAGCCGAGCGCGGTGACCCTGACCGCCGGCGCGCCGACCACCCCGACGGCCTTCGCCTCGGCCACCACCGGCCCGACCCCGGCGGCCTCGGCCTCGGCCAAGCCCTCCCCGTCCCCCTCCGCCGCGGCCTCCGGCTCCGGCTCCCCGTCGGCGGCCGCCTCGCCGTCCGCGGCGACCGTGCCGTCCGACGCCGCGCTGATGACCTTCAAGTCGCACGTGGAGTTCGCCGGCACCACCAACGTCTGGGACTACACCGGGTACCTGGGCATGGTGAAGATGAGCGACGGCAAGGCCGCGGTGCACTGGGTGCCCAGCGTGGTCCACCCGCACCTGGGTCCGGGCGAGACCATGACCACCACCCAGATCTTCAACCCGCCGACCAAGGTGACCGACCGGAACGGGCAGCCGCTGGCCGCGTACCACTCGCTCGACCAGGTCGTGCTGAAGTACCAGACCGCCACCACCGCGGGCGACCCGGCGGACGCCGGCACCGGCGTGGTGATCACCGACGACGCGGGCAAGAACAAGCCCGAGCCGCTGTTCACCATCGTCGACCCCAAGCCCGGCAAGCCGTTCAAGCTGACCATCGACGCCAAGCTGCAGGCGGCGGCCGAGCAGGCGGTCAACGAGCAGTACGCCAAGAGCCAGAACAAGACCCCGGCCGGCATGGTGGCGATCGAGCCGAGCACCGGCAACGTGCTGGCGATGGCCAACGCCCCGGCCACCGGGCAGAACCTGGCCTTCCTCGGCCAGACCGCGCCGGGCTCGACGATGAAGATCGTCACGGCCACCGCGCTGCTGGAGGCCGGGATCGACCCGAACGCCACCATGCCGTGCCCGGCCACCATCAGCCCCGGCACCACGTACAAGAACGACTTCGACGGCGACTTCAACGACTACACCTTCGCCCAGGACTTCGCGAAGTCCTGCAACACCGCCTTCATCAAGCAGGGCCTGACCAGCCTGAAGTCGGGCGACCTGGCCAAGGTGGCGCAGGACGTCTACGGCATCGGCCCGGCCTGGAAGACCGGCATCACCAGCGCCGACGGCAGGATCCCGGGCCCGGGCCAGACCAAGGACGAGACGGCCGGCGAGTTCATGGGCCAGGGCAAGATCCTGATGAACCCGCTGGCGATGGCCTCGATCGCGGCCACCGTGGAGAGCGGCACCTTCAAGCAGCCGATCCTGGTTCCCGGCATGCAGCAGATCCCGGCGGCCCGGCAGCTCAGCCCGGACGTGCTGGGCAAGCTGCGCACCCTGATGAACGGTGTCTTCACCAACAACATGGGCACCGCCTACGGCGCGATGAACGGGGTCAGCGGCACCCTGATCGGCGGCAAGACCGGCACCGCCGAGACGGCGCCGAACGCCCCGACCAACAGCTGGTTCACCGGCTTCCGGGACAACCTGGCGGTCTCCGCCGAGGTGCTGGGCGGCGGCTTCGGCGCGGACTCGGCGATGCCCGCCGTGGTCGAGGTGCTGAAGGTCGGCAACGGCTGACGGAGCCCGACGCGCGAACGCCTGACGGCCGGTCTGCGGACCGGCCGTCAGGCTTTCGGGTCACTTGGTCCCGTAGACCTGGGCCACGTTGTCCTGCGGCGGATGCGCCTTGCCGGCCGGGCCGGCCGCGAAGGCCTGCAGCAGGGTGGTGGTGACCTGGGTGGTGAGCGCGCCGGTCTGCGCGTTCATCGCGTGGTCGTTGCCGTTGCTGCCGTCGCCGGTGGCGTCCAGCGACTCCACCCAGCGCATGGTGCCGCTGGCGAACACCCCGGCCCCGCTGGGCGCGGCGTAGAAGGCGGTGTCGCTGAAGCTCCGGCGGCCCTCGCAGGTCACCGGGGAGTGCGCCAGGATCTCGATCGGCCGGGGTGTGTCGAAGCCGGTGTTGACCCGGTCGTACTCCACCCCGACCAGGTGCGGGAAGCTGTCGCCGGCCTTGGCGCCGGTCCCGGCGAAGAGCCAGTGGTCGGGGTCGGTGACCACGTAGGGCTCGTCCACCGGGTAGCCGTCGTAGATCACGCCGAGCAGCGAGCTCTCCGGGTCGGCACCGGGCGCGACCCGGTAGTCGTTGGTGGCCGGCTTGCCCTGCTTGAAGCCCGGGTCCTCCTGGTAGGAGGTCTTGTAGCAGACCACCTGCCGGTCCGGGCCGGTCGGCGAGGGCTCGTAGCGGACCCGGCGGAAGCAGCAGTTGGCGCCGAGGACGGCCAGGTTGGTGCCGGCGTCCCGGGCCGCGGCGACATGGGCCCGCTGCTCGGGCGACCAGTACTCGTCGTGGCCCAGCGAGAGCACCGCGAGGGCGCCCTTGAGCAGGTCGGGCGAGCCCGCCAGGTCGGTGCTGGTGGTGTAGGCGAGCGGCAGGCCCAGCTTCTCGGCCAGCGCGATCAGCGGCGTCTCGTAGACCATGAAGAGGCCGGCGCCGTCGTAGGTGTCGTACGGGCGGTCGAAGGAGGCCACCAGCGAGCGGGTCGGATAGCCGCCGGTCGGGCCGTTGTAGAGGTTGTAGCCGCCCCACAGGTTGTAGGCCTGCCAGGTGGCGACGGCGTTGACCACCACCAGCTTCCCGGCGGTGGCGGCGGAGCGGACGGTGACCGGCACGTACCGCTGGCCGGCGCCCCCGTCGGCGTCCAGCCGCAGCAAGTAACTGCCCTCGGGCCAGCCGGTGGTGTCCACGGTGGTGCCGACCGGCCAGTCGGTGGAGACCATCCGGGTGGCCTTGTCCACGGTGGCGGCGGACTGCCTGCTGCCGGGCAGGTGGTCGGACTGCCAGACCTGGCGGCCGCGGGCACCGCCGTAGTAGCCCATCCGGTAGGCGGTCACCCGGTAGCCGGGGGCGGTGGTGGAGACGTGCAGGCCGAACTTCTCGCCGGGCAGCACGCTGACCCGGTCGGCCCAGCCCTCGATCGCCCGGTCGGGGCCGGCGTTGCCGATCCGCCAGTCGGGGTTGCCGGGCTTGTCGTTCTCCTTCTGCGCGGCGGAGGCGGAAGCGGTGGCCGAGGGCGAGGCCGGCCCGGCGGCGGGCGCCTCGGGCGGGGCGACCGCCGCCGAGGCGGCCCCGCCCTTCGAGCCGCCGTCCGAGCCGCAGGCGGCCAGCCCCGCGCCGGCGGCCGCGATCCCGGCGGCCGCGCCGCCCGCCAGGCCGAGGAAGGTGCGGCGGCCGGGCCGGGAACCGCCGCGCTTGCGGTGGCCGGCGGCCGGCTCCTCGGAGCGCTTCGGGTCGCGGCGGTGCTCGCCCATGCGGGTTCCTCCTGGTTCTACGGCGGGGTCGGAGAAGTCGGCGCCATACTCCCCTACGATCCGTCAGACTCCCCCGGCGGGTGACCGCGACGCACCCGCCGTCCACCGAACGCGCGCGCCCGACCGGTGCGCCGCCGCGCGCTGGGCCAGCCGGGGCCAGCAGACCAGCACGGCGGGCAGCGCCAGGTAGCCGAACCGCCCGGCGGGGGCGAGCAGGAAGGCGGTGGTCAGCCCGGCCGCCAGCCGGTCGGCGGCGGCCGCCGCGGTGGCCGGCGGGCGCAGCAGCAGCCAGCCGCCCACGGCCAGCCCGCCCGCCAGCATCAGGGCCAGCGCGGCGGTGTGCCCGGCCGGTCCGAGGTCGGCGAGCAGCTTGCCGGGCAGCGGGCTGCCGGCCGGGGTGCGCACGGCGGTCAGGCCCAGCGGGTAGCGCACCACCTGGAGCCAGAGGTCCCGCGGGCGCTGCAGCGCGAACGGCAGGATCACGGCGGCCGAGAGCGCCGCGCAGACCGCCGCGGCCCGCAGCGCGGCCCGGCTGCCGTGGCGGCGGCGCAGCAGCAGCACGGCCACCGGCAGGGCCGGCCAGGCCGTCCACTTGAGCGTGCAGGCCAGTGCCAGCACCAGTCCGGCGGCGATCGGGCGGTTGTCGGCGGCCAGCGCCAGGGCCAGGCAGCAGACGCCGATCAGCGGCAGGTCCACCCCGCCGACGGCCAGGCTGAGCGCGATCAGCGGGGAGCCGGTGAGCACGGCGAGCGGCAGCAGCGGCGAGTCGGCCGGGTCGGTCCTGACCAGGCGCCAGCTGACGGCCAGGCAGGCGAGGAAGGCGGCGGCGAACCAGAGCCGGGCGTCGCCGGCCAGCAGCGCGGCCCGGCTGCCGCGGCCGAGCAGCGCCCGGGGCAGTCCGAACAGGGCCATGCCGGGCAGGTAGGGGTCGAAGTCGGTGACGGCGGCCGGGTGCGGCAGGTAGGGCGTGCCGGTGTGCAGCAGCAGGGCGGCGGAGCGTTCGACCACGCCGACCTCGGACTGCGCACGGCTGTGCACGGCCAGCAGGGTGAGCGGCAGCAGCACCGCGCCGCCCAGGGTGAGCAGCGCGGCGGCCCGCCCGGCGAGCCGCCGGGGCAGCACCAGCACGGCCAGGCCGGCCAGCAGGTAGGCGGGCGCCGCGGTCTCGCCCCAGAACCGCTGGTTGGCCAGCCGGGAGACCAGGGGGAAGCAGCCGGCCCAGCCGGCCGCGACCAGGCAGGCGAGCAGCCGCACCGCCCGCCGCCCGCCGAGCGCGGCGACCCGTCCGGCCGGCTCCGGCCGGGCGGCCGGCCCGAGCGGCGGCCCGCCGGTGCGTTGGCGCGGCACTTCCGGCGCGAGGGGGCGGCCGCGGGTCGGAGCGTCGGGCTGACGGTGGGTCACCATGCCTGGAAGATTAGGCCGGTGGGCGTGTCACGACGTCACCGTTGGGCCGTTCGGGTTCAGCGGTGCAGCGCCTGCGCCGGCTCCTCGGCGCCGCGGGCCAGCCGGGAGTGCCGGATGCCGTAGCCGAAGTAGGCGGCGGCCGCCAGCAGCAGGGCCGCCCCGAAGAAGCCGAAGGTCAGCGGGTGCAGCCCCTTGATCAGGTAGGCGCAGAAGCCGACGCTGAGCAGCGGGGTGACCGGGTAGCCGGGCACCCGGAAGCCGCGCGGCAGCCCGGGATTGGTCCGGCGCAGCACGATGACGCCGATGCTCACCACCGAGAAGGCCGCCAGGGTGCCCATCGAGGTCAGGTCGGTCAGCACGTCCAGCGGCACCACCGCGGCCAGCAGCGCCACGCCCGCGCCGACCACCAGGGTGTTCCAGACCGGGGTGCCGGTGCGCGGCGAGACGGCGGCGAACCGGGCCGGCAGCAGTCCGTCGCGGCCCATCGAGAAGAGGATCCGGGTCTGCCCGTAGATCACCACCAGGGTGACGCTGAAGATCGACACGATCGCGCCGAGCGCGAACATCAGGGCCGGCCAGGTCTGCCCGGTCAGATCCTGGAGGATCTGCGCCAGCCCGGCCTCCTGGCCGTCGAACCGCTGCCAGGGCTGGGCACCGACCGCGGCCAGCGCCACCCCCACGTAGAGCAGGGTGACCACGACCAGCGAGATGACGATGGCCAGCGGCAGGTTGCGGCGCGGGTTGCGGACCTCCTCGCCGGCGGTGGAGACGGCGTCCAGGCCGATGAAGGAGAAGAAGATGCTGGAGGCGGCGACCCCGACGCCGGACCAGCCGAACGGCATGAAGTCGTGCAGGTTGCCGGAGCGGAAGCCGGTCAGGCCGATCGCGATGAAGAGCAGCAGCACCACGATCTTGATCCCGACCATGACCGCGTTGACCCGGGCCGACTCGCTGACCCCGCGCACCAGCAGCAGGCAGACCAGCGCGACCAGCACCACGGCGGGCAGGTTGACGTAGCCGCCGTGGCCGGGCGGGGCGGCCAGCCAGTCCGGCACCCGGCCCACCCCGATCGTCCTGGCGAAGGCGAGTTCGGCGAACTTGTTGAGGTACTGCCCCCAGCTGACCGCGATCGCCGAGGCGGCGACCGCGTACTCCAGCAGCAGGCAGACGCCGACGCCGAACGCGGTGGCCTCGCCCAGGGTGGCGTAGGCGTAGGAGTAGGAGGAGCCGGAGACCGGGATCGCCGAGGCCAGCTCGGCGTAGCAGAGCGCGGTCAGCCCGGCGGTGACGGCGGCCACCACGAAGGACACCACCACGGCGGGCCCGGCCTCGGGGACGGCGGCGCTGAGCACGAAGAAGATGCCGGTGCCGATGGTCGCGCCGATGCCGATGGAGGAGAGCTGCCAGAGCCCGATCGAGCGGCGCAGGTGCCCCTCTTCCGACTGGCTGCCGTCGCTCTCGGCGATCAGCGTGGCGACGGGCTTCCGCCGCAGCAGGGCCTGGCCGAGGGTGGGGGTGGTGCTCACGGTGCCGCTTTCTACCTATTTATAACATTAACCGCATAAATATACCTCAGCTGCCGCCGAGCACGGCCTGCATCACCGAGCGGGCGATCGGCGCGGCCAGTCCCCCGCCGGTCACATCGGTCGCCGCGCTGTCCGCGATCACCACGGCCACCGCCACCGGCGGCACCCTGGTGGAGCCGGCCGGGCGGGCCCAGGAGATGAACCAGGCGTAGGGGATGCCGCTGTTGTCCACCCCGTGCTGGGCGGTGCCGGTCTTGCCGCCGACCTGCGCGCCGGGGATCGCGGCGTTCGAGCCGGTGCCGTTCTGCACCACGTCCGTCATCAGCTGCTGCACCTGGCCGGCCACCGCCGGGCTGACCGCCTGCTTGTAGGACTGCGGGTGCATCAGCTGCACGGTGCTGCCGTCGGACTTCGCCAGTTTGTCCACAAGCTGGGGATACATCACCGTGCCGTTGTTCGCGATGCCGGCCGCGACCATCGCCATCACCAGCGGGGTGGCGGCGGTGTCGAACTGGCCGATCGAGGAGAGCGCGAGCTGGGACTGGTTCATCGCGGTGTCGAAGTTGCTCCGGGCGGCCCGCACCGGGGTGTCCAGCCTGGCGTCGTTGAAGCCGAAGGCCTGCGCGGTGGCGGCCGTCCTGTCCAGCCCGGTCTGCACCCCGAGGTAGCCCAGCACGCTGTTGCAGGAGAGCGTCATGGCCGTGTCCAGGTCCATGTTCGGGGTGTCGCAGGCGCTGCTGTCGTTGACCAGCGTGGTGGTGGTGCCGGGCAGCACGTACGGGGAGGGCGCGGTGGTGGGCGCGTGGATGTCGGTCACCACGCCGTTGGCCAGCGCGGCCGCGGCGGTCACCACCTTGAAGGTGGAGCCGGGCGGGTAGGTCTGCCGCAGCGCCCGGTTGAGCATCGGCTGGTCGCTGTCGGCCTGCAGCCTGGTCCAGGCCTCCTGGTCGGCGGTGGCGGAGCCGGCGAAGCTGCCCGGGTCGTAGGAAGGAGTGCTGGCCAGCGCCAGGATCCGCCCGGTGGCGGGTTCGATCGCGGCCACCGCGCCCTTCTGGCCGCCCAGGCCGTTCATCGCGGCCTGCTGGGCGGCCGGGTCGATGGTGGTGTACACCTGCCCGCCCGGGTTCTGCTGCCGGCTGATCGCGTCCCAGAGCGCCCAGCCGGCCAGCCGGCCGTCGGTGCCGCTGAGCAGCGCGTCCTCGGTGCCCTCCAGCTGGGTGTTGCCGTAGATCTGCGAGGAGAAGCCGGTCACCGCCGCGTAGAGCGCGCCGTCGGGGTAGCTGCGCTTGTAGGCGTAGCGGCCGCCGGTCGGGGTGGAACCGGTCACCGGCCTGCCGCCGACCAGGATGGGGCCGCGCGGCTGCCCGTAGCGCTCGATCGCCTTGCGCTGGTTGGCCGGGTTGTTGTCGTACCCCTTGGCCTGGAAGTACTGCACCCGGGTGGCCTGGGCCGCCAGCAGCACGCTGAGCAACAGGCAGAAGGTGCCGGCCCGGCGGCCGGTGACGGCCACACCGGGTCGTTGGTCTCCGGGGCGCCGGCTCATGCGGGCTCCCCCTGCGGCCGACGGGCCAGGTCGCTCATCCGGACCAGCAGCGCCACGATGATCCAGTTGGTCACCACCGAGGAGCCGCCCTGGGCGATGAACGGCAGGGTGGCGCCGGTCAGCGGGATCAGCGCCAGCACCCCGCCGGCCACCACGAAGACCTGCAGCCCGATCACGGTGGCCAGGCCGATCGCCAGCAGCCGCCCGAACGGGTCGCTGAGCGCGATGCCGGTGCGGTAGCCGCGGCCGACCAGCAGGGCGTAGAGCAGGAAGAGCGCCAGCAGCCCGGTCAGCCCCAGCTCCTCGCCGATGGTGGCGAGCACGAAGTCCGACTTGGCGGCGAACCCGATCAGGATCGAGTGCCCCTTGCCCAGCCCCTCGCCGAGCAGCCCGCCCCAGGCGAAGGCGAAGAGCGACTGGGCGATCTGGTTGGCGCCCTGGCCGGCCTGGATCGAGGCCAGCGGGTGCAGCCACTGGTCCACCCGGGAGTGCACGTGCGGCGAGAGCCAGCCGACCGCGGTGACCCCGGCGGCGGCCAGCACCAGGCCGATCGCGATCCAGCCCAGCCGGGCGGTGGCCACGTAGAGCATCACCACGAAGATGCCGAAGTAGAGCAGCGACATGCCCAGGTCGGTCTCCAGCACCAGCACTCCGACGAAGGCCGCCCAGACCAGCAGCACCGGCCCGAGCACCCGGCCGGGCGGCAGCCGGAACTTCCAGATCTGGCGGCCGGTCAGCGCCAGCGCGTCGCCGTTCGCACCCAGGTAGGCGGCGAAGAAGACCACCAGCAGGATCTTGGCGAACTCCCCGGGCTGGATGGAGAAGGAGCCGACGGTGATCCAGATCCGCGAGCCGTAGACGGCCGGGAAGAAGATCGGCACGATCAGCAGCACCAGCGCCACCAGCGCCCCGCTGTAGGCGTACCGGCTGAGCCGCCGGTGGTCCCGCAGCAGCACGGTGACCAGCAGGAAGAGGCCCACCCCGAGGGTGGACCAGAGCAGCTGGGTGGGCGCCGCCGAGCTGTGCGGGGTGGCCCGGTCCAGCCGGTAGATGACGACCAGTCCGATGCCGTTCAGCAGCACCGCGAGGGGCAGCAGCAGCGGGTCGGCGTAGCGGGCCTTCCAGCGCACCAGCAGGTGGGCGACCAGGGCCAGGCCGCCGAGCGCGGCGCCGTAGCGGGCGGCGTCGGCGGGCGGGCGGCCGTCGATGTTGACGCCGACCTCGACGTAGCCGAAGACCGCGATCGCGACCGCGCCGATGACCAGCAGGAGTTCGGTGGTCCGGCCGGTGCGGCGGGGCCGGAGGGCCGGCCCGGGCCGGCTGGCCGCGACGGCGGCGGGGGTGGCCATGCGGCGGCTCCGGCGTGGGATGGAGTGGCTGCGGGTCCGGTGCGGCGGCGGCGCGTCAGACGGACGGCCGGTCCGCCGCCGCGCCGACGGCCCGTCAGGCGGGCTGCTGCGCCCGGGCCTGGACCAGCTCCTTCAGGTGCTCCTCCTCCTCGGTGGAGAGCGAGGTCTGGATGATCTGGCCGCCGAACCGGGCCAGCGCCGGGACCACCTTGTCCGCGGTGGCCCGGCGGACCAGCAGGAAGACGGCGGCGGCACCCGGCCGCAGGTGCTCGCCGACCCGGCGCATGAAGTCGTCGTCCACGCCCACGTCGGTGGAGGCGCCGACCGCGGCGCCGGTGGCACCGCCGACCGCCGCGCCGATCAGCGGCATGAAGAAGAGCAGGCCGATCACCCCGCCCCAGAGCGCACCGGAGGCCGCGGCCACGCCGGTGGTGCTGGTGGCCTGGTGCAGCTTGATCCTCCCGTCCTGGCGGCGCTCCACCACGACGATGTCCTCGAGTTCGATCAGCGACTGCTTCTGCAGGTCCAGCGCCTCGTTGCGGACTTGCTGGGCCGTGGCGAGGTCCGGGTACGCGATCGCGAAGAGGTTGCTCACGGGTGGGTCCTTCCGACTCGGCGGGCATGCTGTCGCCACCGTAGTGAGCATTTAGCCTATTTATCCACGACCTGTGACGGTGTGTCCGCTTTTCTCCCCGCGCACCGCGGGGTCAGTCGCAGACCGACTCCGGCCAGCGGCCGGCCAGCAGCCGGCCGAGCATCCCGTGCAGCTGCTCCTGGCCGCCGGGGCCGAGCTGGGCGAAGAACGCCTCCTCGGCGGCACTGGCGACCGCCTCCACGGCGGTCAGCGCCTCGCGCCCCGCCTCGGTCAGCCGCAGGATGTAGCGCCGGCGGTCGGCCGGGTTGCGGTGCCGCTCGACGTGGCCGGTCCGCTCCATCTCGTCGATCAGCGCGACCACGGTGGTGGGGTCGAGGTTGACCACCTTGCTCAGGTCCTGCTGGGAGAGCTGGGCCTCACCGGCCAGTGCGGAGTAGACCATGAAGTGCCGCAGCGTGTAGCCGGCCTCCTGGAAGGCCTGTTCGGCCAGCTCCTGGATCAGCAGTCCGGCCTTGAAGAGCAGCACGCCGGTGTGCCCGGCCAGCAGGAAGTCGGCGCGCAGTTCCATGGCACAGCCCTCTCATCATCGGATTCCCCATTATCGGCGAAACCGACCCTCGGCAGAACGGGCGGTCCGGCCGGCCGCGCGGGCGGCCGGCCGGACCCGCCGCTCAGCCGTGCTCGGCGCCGGCCAGCGCGCTCTCGTGCAGGTCGCGCCGGCGGATCAGCAGGAACCCGCAGACCGCGGCGGCCGCCGCCACCGATCCGCAGAGCACCAGCACATCGGTCAGCCCGTGCACGAAGGCCGCCCGGGCCGCCTCCCGGACCGGGCCGGCCAGCTCGGCGGGCACCGACTTCGCCAGGTCGCCGCCCGCTCCGGCGGCCACCGCCCGGCCGCCCGCCGTGGCGCCCGCGCCCAGCGCGCTGCCCGCCGGGGAGGCGGCGAAGCCGTCGGTCACCCGGTGCTGGAAGAGCGCGCCGAAGCCGGCGATCCCGATCGCGATGCCGACCTGCTGGAAGGTCTCGCCGATCCCGGCGGCCATGCCCGCCTTGGCCGGCTCGGCCACCCCGATCGCCAGCGAGGCGCGCGGCGGGTTGAACATGCCCATCCCGGCACCGGTGGCCACCATGCTCGGCAGCAGCGCCGTCCAGCCGCTGCCCGGGTGGACCAGGGTGACCAGGAAGAGGCCGGCCGCCATCAGCGCGGTCGAGGTGCCGACCAGCAGCCGCGGCGCCACCCGGACGGTCAGCGAGCCGGTGACCGCGGCGACCACGAAGAGCACCAGGGTGAGCGGCAGGAACCGCAGGCCGGTGTCGAGCGGCGAGAAGCCCAGCTCGTTCTGCATGTAGGACACCTGGAGGAAGATCGCCGACATGCCGGCCGCGTTGGCCAGCAGGGTGGCGGCCGAGATCCCGTTGAAGGTCAGGTTGCGGAACAGGCCCAGGTCGAGCATCGCGGCCTCGCCGAGCCGGCGCTCGATCAGCCAGAACGCCACCAGCAGCACCGCCGAGCCGGCGAACATCCCGATGATCGCCGCGCTGCCCCAGCCCAGCGCCTCGCCGCGCAGGAAGCCCAGCACCAGCAGGGTGAGCGCCCCGGAGAAGGCCAGCAGACCGGCCCAGTCCACCCGGTGCGCGGCCGGGTCCCGGGACTCGCCGATCCGCAGCGCGCCGAGCACCATCGCGACCACCCCGATCGGCACGTTCACCAGGAAGATCCAGCGCCAGCCGACGCCGTCGGTGAGCGCGCCGCCGATCAGCGGGCCGAAGGCGATCGCCAGGCCGGAGACGCCGCCGAAGACGCCGAACGCCAGCCCGCGGTCCTTGCCGCGGAACTCCTGCCCGATCAGCGCCGGGCCGACCGCGAAGAGCACCGCGGCGCCCGCGCCCTGCACCCCGCGCGAGATGTTCAGCGCGAGGATGCCGCCGGCCGCACCGCAGGCCAGCGAGGCGGCGGTGAAGAGCGCGAAGCCGGCCAGGTAGATCCGCTTGCGGCCGAGCCGGTCGGCCAGCGAGCCGCCGGTGAGCAGGAAGGCGGCCAGGGTCAGGGCGTAGGCGTCGAGCACCCACTGCAGGGCGGAGAAGTCGGCGTGCAGCGCGGTCCGCAGGTCGGGCAGCGCCACGTTCACCACGGTCAGGTCGAGCATCAGCATGAACGTCGCGATCGAGACGATGCCGAGCGTCCACCAGCGGCCGGCACCCCGGGGGGCGGGGGCCGTGGCGTCCCGGGCGGGCGGCGCGTCGAGCTTTGGTGCGGTGGACATGGCGAAACCCCCAAGTGGTTAATCATCGAAATCTCGATGATTTGAGAATCGTCCATCGGTAGTCCGATCGTCAAGTGGAGGACGGTCGAAGAGCAACCGAAGAGCGGCCGACATCCACCTGACAGGGCCACCCCGGTCGCTGTGACATGGCGAAGGGCCGCCGATCCGTGGATCGACGGCCCTTCGCCCCGCGGACTACCGGCTCACTCCGTGCGGCGCCCCGCCAGCACGACGGAGGCCGCCACCGCCGCGGCGGCCAGCAGCAGCGCGCCCAGCAGCCCCGCCACCGGCAGCTCCACCCGGGCCGCCTCGGAGCCGGTGACCAGCGCCCGCACCGCCGCGTTGCCCGGCAGGCCCGGCGCCACCAGCGCCAGCGCCGAGAGCCCGAGCACCCCCAGCAGCCCGTACCCCGCCCGCAGCAGCACCGGCCGGTGGCAGAGCGCCCCGACCGCCAGCCCGGTGAGCACGCAGGCCAGCCCGGCCAGCAGACCGGCGAGCAGCGCCGGCGGGACCGGCACGCTCTTCCTGGGGTCGTTGACGGTCTGTCCGCTCAGCGCCCAGACCGCGCCGGTGCCGAGCAGCATCAGCACCGTCCCGGCGAGCAGCGCCGCCAGCAGCGAGGCCAGCTGCACCCGGGCCGCCCCGCGCGCGGCCACCAGCACCGTCCGGGCCTGCGGAGGGTCGGCGGTGACGGCGCAGCGCACCCACCAGGCGGTGATCGGCACCAGCAGCGCGGCGCCCAGGCCCAGCCCGTCCAGCAGCGCGCTGCCCTCCTGCATCCCGATCGCCAGCAGCGCCGCGTAGCCGAGGAACGGCGGCAGCCAGCGCTGCGAGCGCAGCAGCAGCTCCAGTTGATAGCGGATCAGTGCCGTCATGGCGTCTCGCTCCGCACCTCGACGATGTGGGCCGGGCCGGCCAGCAGCCGGCGCAGCAGCGCGTCCGAGTGCTCGCCGGCCACCCGCAGCAGCACGGTGCCGTCCGGCCCGGGCTCGCGCCCGGGGTCGCCGGGCAGCAGCTCGGGCAGTTCCCCTGCCGCGACCACCACCCGCACCGGCGGCAGTGCGACGGCGGCGGTCGGCTGAGTCGGCGTCAGCCGACCCTCCGACACCCGGTAGGCCGCGGTGGCCAGGCCGGCCAGCCGATGGGGGTCGTGGTCCACGAAGAGCACCGTGCCGCCCTGCCGGGCCCGCTCGGCGGCGGCCTCGTCCAGCAGGGTCCGGGAGGCCTGGTCGAGCCCGGTCCAGGCCTCGTCCAGCAGCAGCAGGTCGGCCTCGGCGAGCAGCGCCTGGGCCACCGCGACCTTCTGGCAGCTGCCCTTGGAGAGCCGGCTCAGCGGGGTGCCGGCCCGGTCGGCGAGGCCGAACCGGTCCAGCCAGTGGTCGGCCCGCTCGGCGGCGGTGCGCGCGTCAAGCCCGTGCACGCCACCCACCCGGCGCAGGTAGCCGGCCGCGTCGAAGGGCAGCGCGGGCGGGAACCGCTCGGGCACGTAGGCGCGCCGCCCGGCCCGCTCCACCCGGCCCCGGCTCGGCGGTTCGATCCCGCCGGCCAGCTTCAGCAGGGTGGACTTGCCGCTGCCGTTGGCCCCCTCGATCCGCACCAGCGCGCCGGGCGCCAGCTCCAGCGCGAGGTCGCGCAGCACCCACGGCGCACCCCGCCGGTAGCGCTTGCCCACGCCGGTCATCCGCAGCCGCAACGTCCGCACCCCCGTTCGGAAAATCGCTCGCCAAGGCCCGGCCCGCACCGCAGACTGCACCGGTGAACAATCCAGTCAATCGTACGGTGACCGTCCTGCTGACCCATCGCGAAGGGGAGTTGGGGGCGGTCGGCCCGTTCCCGGTGGAGCGGCCCCGGTGGCACGAGGTCGGGCCGGTCACCGAGCACCTGGCCGAACTGCTGGGCGTCGCGACGGTGGTGCTGCGGCTGCTGGACGTGCACGGCGGCGGGGGCGGGCTCGGGGGTCTCGCGGTCTACCACGCGGAGGCGCTGGACGAGCCGGCCGACGGGGCCGGGCTGCGGCCGCTGACCGAGGAGGAGCGGGAGTCGCTGGCCCCGCACCCGCTGCGGGCCGGCTACGCCACCGCCGAGGGCGTCCGGGCGGCGCTCGACTGGGCCGGGCGGGCGCTGGCCGCCGCCGGGCGCCCGGTGACCGGCCCGGTGGCGCAGGTGAAGACCTGGAACCTGGCCGGCCTGTTCCGGCTGCCCACCGCCACCGGCCCGGTCTGGCTGAAGACCGGCCGGGACTTCGCGGTGGACGAGGCCGCCGTGATCGCGCTGTTCGGCGCCGTGGACCCGCGGCTGGTGCCGCCGGTGCTGGCCGCCGACCCGGAGCGCCGGCTGCTGCTGCTCGACCACGTACCGGGCGAGGACTGCTGGGGCCCGTCCGCCGAGGTGGTGGCGGACGCCGTGCCGCGGCTGGTCCGGGCGCAGGCCGCGCTGGCCGCCAGCTACCCGGGCGGCATCCCGGCCGGGCTGCCGGACCGCTCCCACGCCGCGCTGCTGCCCGCCGTCAAGGCGCTGCTGGACGGCCCGCCGGCCGCCGAGCTGACGGCCGGGGAACTGGCCCGGGCCCGGGCGATGTCCGACGCGCTGCCGCAGCTGGTCGAGCGGCTGGCCGCCTGCGGGCTGCCGCCGGTGGTGCTGCACGGCGACTTCCACCCCGGCAACTGGCGCTCCACCGGCACCGCCGCCGTGCTGGTGGACTTCGCCGACGCCTGCCAGGGCCACCCGGCGCTGGACGGCCTGCGGCCGCGCGACTTCTGCTCCGAGGAGCGCTGGGCGCAGGCGGCCGCGGCCTGGTGCGAGGCCTGGCGCACGGTGGTCCCGGGCAGCGACCCGGAGCTGGCGCTGCGGCTGGCCGCGCCGTTCGCCCACCTCGGCTACGCGGTGCGCTACCAGGAGTTCCTGGACGCGATCGAGCCCAGCGAGCACCGCTACCACGCGGGCGACCCGGCCGCCGAGATCCGCGCCGCGCTGACTGCCTTCGAGGCGCTCTGACCCGCAACGGCGGCACCCCGGTCCCCGCGCGACACGCGCCGGGGGCCGGGGTGCCGCCGTTCCGGCCGATCGAGCGCGGAGGATGAAACGGCATAATCCGGACAAAGGAGACCGCCGTGCGTCCCGTCCTGCTCCCGCCGCCGCCCGCGGTCGCCTTCACCTTCACCGCCGAAGCCAGCGGACTGGTCGCCGAGATCGAGGCCTACCTGGCCTCGCTGCCGGCCCCGGCCGCCGCCCGCCCCGTCCCCTACCTCTGCCCGCTCGGCACCGTCCGGCAGCCCTGGCACGCCGGCCACCCACTGCCCCGGCGCACCGCGCTGGACCGGCTGCTGCGCCGCCCCGCCCGCCCGGTGCCGGTCAGCGCCGCCGGGCACCTGGAGCTGACCTCCCGTTACCTGGCCCACGCGGGCTGGCTGCAGGGCGCGATGTGGGACGCGGCCGGCCGGGTCTGCCTGCTCGGCGCCCAGGCCGCCGTGCTGGCCCACGGCTACGGCACCGCCGGCACGGTGCGCACGGCCCGGGTCCAGGTGATGGAGGTGCTGCACGCCACCGGACGGCCCGTCAGCTCCCCCGACGAGTACAACGACCGCCCCACCACCCGGCAGGCCGACGTCCACCTGCTGCTGGAGCGCGCGGCGCTGCGGGCGCGACGGCTCGGGCTGTGACCTGTTGCACGGCCGTGACGGCCGCCCGACGCGATCAGGACGCGGTCGGCCCAGGATTGAGGCATCACCAACCGCTCGAACGATGCCTTCCGGGGGGAAGTTCCCATGGCCGTCCGCCGCCGCCGCTCCACCGCGTCCCTCGCCCTGACCGCCGCACTCGGCGTGAGCGCCGCCCTGCTGCTCTCGGCCTGCGGCCCGGACGAGGTGACCGCCGGCGGCACGCCCGCCAGCTCCGCCCCGGCCGTCCCGGCCACCCCGGCGGGCGGCGCCAGGCCGACCGCCGCCGGCAGCGCCAAGCCCACCGCCTCCGCCCCGACCTCCGCCGCACTGCCGGCGCACGGCACCGGCGTGCCGCACCTGACCCTCAGCAACGGCGGCAACCTGGTGCTGCTGGACAACGCGACGGTCGACTTCCACACCCAGGTCCGCGACTTGGCCTGGTCGCCGGACGGCAGCAAGGCGGTCTTCATCGACGGCCACGGCAACCTGGTCACCAGCAACCCCGACGGCACCGGCCAGCACACCCTGGCCACCAACCCGGGCGGCCAGACCTGGTCGCACCCGGCCTGGAAGCTGGAGCTGCCCTCCGAGGCCGCCAACGTGAGCAGCGACAACATCGTCTTCACCATCGAGAAGGGCGGCCACCCGGACCTCTACCAGGTGCCCGCCGACGGCGCGCCCGCCGCCCCGGCCCCGCTGCCGCTCGGCGTCGCCGACCCCTCGCTGCCGCAGCCGCAGCAGCACGAGAACACCTGGGCCAACGTGGCCGGCACCATGGGCCTGCTGGCCTACGAGAACACCGCCGACGGCCAGGTCTACATCCGCGACGACTACCTGCGGCTGAACACCTACAAGCTGACCGCCGGCTCCGAGCCCGCGCCCTCCCGGGACGACAAGGAGGTCGCCTTCGTCCGCTCGGTCGGCGGCCACGACCACCTGTTCGCCGTGGACCTGGCGACCCAGGCGCTCAAGGACGTGGACCTCACCCCGAACGCCACCACCGACTACACCGAGCCCTCCTGGTCCCCGGACGGCAAGCAGTTGGTCGCCCGCACCCCGGACGGCCTGGTCCTGCTGGCCGCCGACGGCTCCCAGGCCCCGCACAAGGTGGCCGGCAACCTCCAGGGCCTGCCCGCCTTCCGGGCCTGAACCCCCGAACTGCCCCCGGCGGCCCGCGACCTGACAAAGCGGAGAGCCCGCCCCGGTCCTTGCGGACCGGGGCGGGCTCTCCGTTGGGTGGAGCTGAGGGGATTCGAACCCCTGACCCCCTCGATGCGAACGAGGTGCGCTACCGGACTGCGCCACAGCCCCAACGAGAAGAAACTCTAGCACCTTTTCGAGGGGGGCCGTGACCACCTCCCGCTGGTGGGAGGGGGTCACTCGTTGGCGGCCCGCGGGCGGGCCTGAGGGGCCGGGGTCTCGTACTGGTCGAAGAGCGGGGTGCGAGGGGACTCGGCGGTCGGGCGGCCGGAGTTCCAGGTGCCCGGGGTGTTCAGGTCCAGGCCGCGGGTGACCCGGGGCGCCACCGGGGCGGTGACGTAGGTGGGCAGCGGCACCGGGACCGGCTCCCAGGAGTCGGGGCCGGCGGCGGCGCGCTCGCGCAGGCCGTCCACCCACTCCTCGTGGTCGGTGGCCTCCACCAGGGCCTGCCGGGGCTCCGGGTCGGCGGCCGGCTCCGCCGGGGCGGCGGCGGGCAGCGGGTCGGCCGGCTCGGCGGGGACCGCCGCGCGCACCGTCTCGGCCGTCCTGGCCCGCTCCCGCTCGCGCTCGCGCACCGACTGGGCGGCGGACGCGGCCCGGGAGCGGTCCAGCTTGACCTCGAAGCGCTGGCGCTCCAGCCGGCGCAGGTGGCCGATGTAGAGGGTGAGCAGCGCCGCGGGCAGCGCCGGCACCCAGAGGAAGGCGACCCCGGCCACCGCCGCGATCACCGCGCCGAGCGCGAAGGCGGCGAAGAGCAGGGTGACCATCCGGCGCCGCCGGGCCAGCACCCGGGCCCGCCGGTCGGCGGAGTGCCCGGTGGCGGGCACCACGGCGGCCGACGGTGCGTCAGCGGGGCGGGCCGGCCGGGCCGGGGCGTCGTCGGACTCCCCGTCGGCGGGGCCGTCGCTACGGCCGTCGGCGGAGTGGTCGGCGCTGTCGTCGTCGCCGAGGGCCCGGGACGCCCGCCGCTCCATCGCCGACCGCCCTGCCAGCAGGCGGATGGCGGTGCTGAAACGTTCTGTCGGGCGCGATTCGTTGAGCTCGTCCTGCCTGCGGAGCCACATGGGCACCAGATAGGCAGCCCAGGCCCCCACGATGACCGCGTAGATGAGGCCGCTACTGCTCACGTTTCACACCGTACGGGCGCCGGGTAAGGGCGGTCAGCAATTTGGCACGGCGTGTCGCCCCGCCAAACTGATTCTCTGACTATTTTGCCGGTATTTGTGACCGCTTGGCCGGGTCCCGATGCCATATCGATATGAATTTCGAACACTTATTCAATTACCTTGTGCGCCACCGCCGGAGCAGCCCTTCCGGGACCTCCTCCGCGGTCAGCGCGTACACCAGGTGGTCCCGCCAGTCCCCGTCGATGTGCAGGTACCGCGGGCGCATTCCCTCGGAGCGGAAGCCGAGCTTTTCCACCACCCGCCGGCTCGGCCCGTTCTCCGGCCGGATGCAGACCTCGATCCGGTGCAGCCCCAGCCCGTGGAAGCAGTGGTCGGTGGCCAGCGCCACCGCGGTCGGCATGATGCCGCGACCGGCCACCGCCTCGTCGATCCAGTAGCCGATGTTCGCCGAGCACATCGAACCCCAGGTGATCCCACCCACCGTCAGCTGCCCGACCAGCTGCTCCTTGTAGGTCAGCACGAAGGGCAGCATCCGGCCCGCCGCGGCCTCGTGCCGCAGGTAGCGCACCATCTGGCGGTAGCTCGGCCGGGGGCCGGTGATCCGGCCGGGCGGGGTCGGCGGCACGGTGGCCTCCCAGCGCCGCAGCCAGTCCCGGTTGCGCCGGCTGGCCTCCTGCCAGGCCCGCTGGTCGCGCTGGCGGATCGGCCGCAGCCCGATCACGCCGTCCCGCAGCTCCACCGGCCAGCCCGCGCTCAGCTGGCACTCCCCTCGGGGCCGGCAGCCGGGCGCGGGTGGTCCCCGCCGGCCAGCTGGTCCACCGCGTGCGCCAGCAGCGGCTCCAGCACCGCCAGGCCGTCCTTCACCCCGCCGGTCGAGCCGGGCAGGTTGACGATCACGGTCCGCCCGGCCAGCCCGGCCAGGCCCCGGGAGAGCGCCGAGGTGGGCACCTTCTCCCGGCCGTAGGCCCGGATCGCCTCGGCGATGCCCGGGATCTGACGGTCGAGCACCTGCGCCGTCATCTCCGGCGTCAGGTCCATCGGCGAGATCCCGGTGCCGCCGGTGGTCAGCACCACGTCGTAGCCCTCCGCGACGGCCGCCCGCAGCGCCGCCAGCACCGGCTCGCCGTCCGGCACCACCCGCGGCCCGTCGGCCTCGAAGCCCATCCGGCGCAGGCCCTCGACCAGCAGCGGCCCGCCCTTGTCCTGGTACACCCCGGCCGAGGCGCGGTTGGAGACGGTGACCGCCAGCGCTCTCACGCGGCACCGCCGTCGCGCACCCAGTCGCCGCTCTTGCCGCCGGTCTTGCTGAGCACCCGGACGTCCTCGATCGCGGCCGCCTTGTCCACCGCCTTGACCATGTCGATCACGGTCAGCCCGGCCACCGCCACCGCGGTCAGCGCCTCCATCTCCACCCCGGTGCGGTCGGCGGTGCGCACCGTGGCGGTGATCTCCACCGCCGTGTCCGTCACCGCCAGGTCCACGGTGACGCCGGAGATGGCGATCGGGTGGCAGAGCGGCACCAGCTCGGGGGTCTTCTTGGCGCCCATGATCCCGGCGATCCGGGCCACCGCGAGCGCGTCGCCCTTGGGCACGCCCTCGCCGCGCAGCAGCTCGACCACCGTGGGCGAGACGGCCACCCGCCCGGCCGCGACGGCGGTGCGCACCGTGGTGCTCTTCTCCGAGACGTCCACCATGCGGGCGGCGCCGGTCTCGTCCACATGGGTCAGGCGGTCGCCGCCGGGGGGTGTGGTCACGTCAGTTCTCCAGCAGGACGGGGTGAATACCGCGCTACCGTACCGCTACCCGCCCGGCCCGCCGCGCCCAGCGGCCACATCGCGGACCGCGCCGCGCCACCGCCGGTCAATCGGCGAGCAGCACCACGTCCACCTGCTCGCCCGGCGCGACCGACTCGGCCCGCTCCGGCACCACGATCAGGCAGTCGGCCATGGCCAGCGCACCGACCAGGTGCGAGTCCGCCCCGCCGACCGGCGCCACCTCGCCGCGCTCGGCCAGGTAGCGCCCGCGCAGGAACTGCCGGCGGCCGGCCGGCGAGCGCAGCGCGGCCGTGCAGACGGCCCGCACCACCGGGCGGTGCACCTCGGCGGCGCCCAGCATGGTCCGGATCACCGGGCGGACGAAGAGCTCGAAGGAGATGTAGGCGCTGACCGGGTTGCCGGGCAGCGCGAGCAGCGGCACCCCGCCGATCCGGCCGAAGCCCTGCGGCTTGCCGGGCTGCATCCGCAGGGTGCGGAAGTCCATCCCGGCGTAGTCCTCGAAGACTTCCTTGACCACGTCGTAGGCGCCGACGCTGACCCCGCCGGAGGTGACGATCAGGTCGGCCCGGCCGAGCTGGTCGTCCAGCACCGCGCGCAGCCGCTCGGCGTCGTCGGGCACCCCGCCGACCCGGTAGGCGATCGCGCCGGCCTGCTGGGCGGCGGCGGTCAGTGTGAAGCTGTTGGAGTCGGAGATCTGGCCCGGGCCGACCGGCTCGCCGGGCTGCACCAGCTCGCTGCCGGTGGAGAGCACCACCACCCGGGGGCGCGGACGGACCGTCACGCTGCCCCGGCCGATCGCCGCGAGCAGGCCGAGCTGGGTGGGGCCGAGCCGGGTGCCTGCGGTCAGCACGGTGCTGCCGGCGGTCACGTCGCTGCCCGCCCGGCGGATGTGCGCGCCCTCCCGCACCTGCTGCCGGACCCGGACCTCCTCGTCGGCCCGGGCGGCGGTCATCGCCTGCGCCGCCAGGCCGCTGCCGGTGCCGCCGTCGGTCCACTCGACCGGCACCACGGCCTCGGCGCCCGGGGGCACCGGGGCCCCGGTCATGATCCGCACCGCCTGGCCGGGGCCGAGCCGGGGCAGTTCCCGGGCGCCGGCCGCGACCTCGCCGACCACGGCCAGCACCGAGGGGTACTGCTCGGTGGCGCCGACCGTGTCGGCGGTCCGGACGGCGTAGCCGTCCATCGAGCTGTTGTCGAAGGGCGGCAGGTCACCGGCGGCCGTCACGTCCTCGGCCAGCCGGCAACCCCGGGCGTCGAGCAGCTGCAGCTCGATCGCGGGCAGCGGGGAGACCTGGGCCAGCACGTCGGCCAGGTGCTCGTCGACCGTCCAGTACCGCCGGTCCGGGGCCTCGGTCGCGCAGGCGTCCGGCTGGTCCCCGTGCTGGTGCTGTCCGCTGGTCCCGCTGTCAGCGCTCATCCCGCTACCGCCTTCCGGCAGGCGCTCAGGCCTGCATCTCGCTCGCCACGAACTCCTTGAGCCAGCTGCGGAAGTCCGGACCGAGGTCCGCGCGCTCGCTGGCCAGTCGGACGATGGCGCGCAGGTAGTCGGCACGGTCGCCGGTGTCGTAGCGACGGCCGGAGAAGACCACGCCGTGCACCTGGCCGCCCTCGTCGGCGTTCAGCGTAGCCAGCGTGCGCAGCGCGTCGGTGAGCTGGATCTCGCCGCCGCGGCCGGGCTCGGTCTTCTTCAGCACCTCGAAGACCGCCGGGTCGAGCACGTAGCGGCCGATCACCGCGTAGTTGGAGGGCGCCTCGGCCGGCTCCGGCTTCTCGATCAGGTCGGTGATGTGGAAGACGTCGTCGCCGAGGCCGTTGGCCTCGACGGCGGCGCAGCCGTAGAGGTGAATCTGCGCGAGATCGACCTCCATCAGCGCCACCACCGAGCCGCCGAGCTCCTGCTGAACCTCGATCATCCGGGCCAGCAGCGGGTCGCGCGGGTCGATCAGGTCGTCACCGAGCAGCACCGCGAAGGGCTGGCCGGCCACGTGCTGCTCGGCCACCAGCACCGCGTGGCCGAGGCCCTTGGGGTCGCCCTGGCGCACGTAGTGCATGTTGGCCAGCGACACCGACTCCTGGACCCGGCGCAGCTTGTCCAGGTCGCCCTTGCGGGAGAGCAGTTCCTCCAGCTCGTAGGCCCGGTCGAAGTGGTCCTCCAGCGCACGCTTGTTGCGGCCGGTGACCATCAGTATGTCGGACAGGCCGGCCGAGGCGGCCTCCTCCACGACGTACTGGATCGCGGGCTTGTCGACGACCGGCAGCATCTCCTTCGGCGTGGCCTTGGTCGCGGGCAGGAAGCGGGTCCCGAGACCGGCAGCGGGCACAACCGCCTTGGTGACGGGCATACGGGCGTTCGTCGTCATGCGTTGACCTTACTGATGCGGATGGCCGCGCACTGAAAGCAAGGTTAATCGGCTATGAACGAACCTCGCCGGCGACAGGGACGGCCGCGACACTTCGGGCAGTGCCGGGGTGGGCGAGGGGGCCCGGGCCGGCACAGGGCGACAGATTACCGTGCCTTTGCGAACCGGAATCCCTGCCGTGGGCGGCCGCCGACTGCCGCTTGGCCGCCGCCAGCGCCCGGTCGGCGGCCCGCAGCAGCGGAACCGGGTGCCCGCCGTCGGCCGGCAGCACCGCGATGCCGGCGCAGGCCCGCAGGCCGTTGCCGCCGGCCCGGGGCGGCTCGGCGGACCCGGGCCCGACCGGATCGACCCGCCAGTCCAGCAGCCGGTGCCGGCGCACCGCCCAGCAGAGCCGCTCCGCGACCTTGGCCGCCCCCGCCTCCCCGGTGTCCGGCAGCACCACCAGGAACCCGGTGCCGCCGCAGTGCCCCAGCACGTCGGTGCGGCGCACCTCCACGGTGAGCCGCTGCGCCAGGTCGCGCAGCACCGCCTGCGACCGGCTGCGGCCGTGCTCGGCGGTGACCGCCTCGAAGCCCTCGATCTCCAGCAGCACCACGGCCAGCTCCGGCGCCGCCTCGCCCGGCTTGGTGCGGCGCTGGCAGCGCTGCACCTCGCGCTCCAGGGTCTGCTGGAGGTGGCGCTGGTTCCAGACGCCGGTGAGCGGGTCGCGGGCGGCCGAGCGGCCCAGCTCCTCGCACTGCACCTGCAGCCGGACCAGCCGGCCGGTCAGCTCCCCGATCCGCAGCTCGGCGCTGTGCCGGGCCCGCTGCAGCCGGTGGGCGAGGAGCCCGCTGAGCCCGGCGAGCGGGGCGCTGAGCAGGGCGAGGGCCGGCACCAGGGACGACATGGGACTCCGTACTCCGCGGCGGAGGGTGGCTGGGGCAGGATCGGGTGCGTGTCAGACGATCTCTTGTACAACGACAAGGCCGCCCTGCGGTCACGGCTGCTGGCCGACCGGCGGGCGCTGTCACCCGGACAGCGGGCGGCGGCGGCCGAGGCGATCGCCGAACGGGCGCTGGAGCTGCTGCCGCCCGACGCGCTGGTGGCCGCCTACGTCTCGGTGGGCGCGGAGCCCGGCACCCGCCCGCTGCTGGAGCGGCTGCACGGGCGCGGGGCGCGGGTGCTGCTGCCGGTGCTGCTGCCCGACAACGACCTGGACTGGGCCGCCTACGAGGGCCCGCAGGCGCTCGCCCCGGCCGGGCGCGGGCTGCTGGAGCCGGTCGGCGAGCGGCTGGGCCCGGCGGCGGTGACGCGGGCCCGGGTGGTGCTGCTGCCCGGGCTGGCGGTGGACCGGCGCGGGCTGCGGCTGGGCCGCGGCGGCGGCTCCTACGACCGGGTGCTGGCCCGGCTGGCCGCGGCGGGCGCCGAGCCGCTGCTGGCCACCCTGCTCTACCCGGGCGAGCTGCTGGACCGGGTGCCGGCCGAGCCGCACGACCGCCCGGTGCACGCCGTGGTGACCCCGGACGGCGTGCACCGGTTCTGACGGCCGGTCACGGCGTCACGGCGTCAGGGTGAGCTTGTTCTTGGTCGCCTGGTCCACCGCGGCACCGGAGTACGCCCAGTTCAGCAGCTTGCCCTGGCGCCACAGCTCGGTCTGGTCGTCGTAGTTGTCGCTGAACGCGTGGCCGGACTCGCCGCCCACGTTGATCCAGTGCGAGGCGTTGAAGTCGCTCAGGTCGACCACCATCCGCATCGACGGGATCCAGTCCACGTCGTAGCCGGCCGCCGCGGTCCACCCGGTGGCGTCCACCGCCGCCGAGCCGCCGGACATCTGGTACGGGCCGCGGTTGAGCAGCTTGTGCACCAGGCCGGAGGCGATCGAGGAGTCGTCGGTGCCGAGCGTCTGCTCCTTGAGGGTCAGCTGGTGCAGCCGGCCCCAGCTCCAGGTGTTGATGTCCTTGCCGAGGTGGGCGGTGAGGTCCTGGCGGGCGTCCTTCATCGCCTCCTTCAGCAGGTTGTCCAGGCCGTGCTGCTGCACGTGGTTGGAGTCGATGTAGTCCCACCACGGGCTGTTCGGGTTGGCGAGCTGCTGGCGGACCACCTCCATCCAGCGGTCGCCGCCGTCCGGCTGGGCCTGGCCGGGCTTGCGGGAGCCGCACTGGGTGACGATCTTGGTCTCGCCGCCGAGCGAGCCGGCCGGCTGGTTGGCGTCCGCCTTCTGCTCGACCAGCAGGCAGTCGCCCTGGGCGCGCACCGAGGCCGGGAACTTCTGCCCGAAGGCCAGGGTGAGCAGCTGGCGCCAGACGCCGTTGTAGTAGGCGGCGGCGGCCGAGTCGGCGTCCTGGTTGTAGTTCCAGTCCTTCAGCAGGTTCTGCGCGTCCCGCACGTAGGGGTCGCCGATCTGCTCCTTGAGCAGCATCGGCACCAGGGTCTGGGCCATCACGCTGGTGTTGTCCAGCTGCATCGACTGCATGTCGTCGGGCGAGATCTTGCCGCCGTTGGCGAGCTTGCCGTTGATCTGGTCGGTGATCTCCCTGGCCCGGGTGCCGTACTCCCAGTCCTTGGTCAGCAGCGGCTTGTAGGACTGGTCGGCGACCGGCTGGTTGGCGGTGACGATGTAGCCGGACGGCGGGTCAAGCTCGTAGGGCAGCGACTTGAAGTCCAGGGTGCCGGTCCAGTTGTAGCCGGAGTCCCAGCCGGGGGCGGGGTAGGTGCCGTCGCCCTTGCCGCGGACCGGGATGGCGCCCGGGGCCTGGTAGCCGATGTGGCCCTGGGTGTCGGCGTAGATCAGGTTCTGCGCGGGGACGGCGAAGTCCCTGGCCGCGGTGCGGAAGCCGTTCCAGTCGGTGGCGCGGTCCAGCTCGAAGACCGCGTCCATGGTCTTGCCGGGGCTGAGCGCGGTCCACTTGAGGGCCACGCCGTAGCCGCTGGTGCCGCGGTCGGGGGCGGCGTTGCCGACCGGCGCGTAGGTGCCGACGTTCTGCTGCTCACTGCTCTGGTCGGAGATCAGCGGACCGTTGTTGGTGGTCCGCACGGTGATCACCCGGTCCGCTCCGCCGGCCACCTTGATGGTCTCCCGGCGGGTGGTGAACTGCTTGTCCTGACCGTCCACCAGGTAGCTGTTCGGGCCGGTGATCTTCTCCAGGTAGAGGTCGGCGACGTCGGCGCCGAGGTTGGTGAAGCCCCAGGAGACCGACTGGTTGTGGCCGATCACCACGCCGGGCATGCCGGCGAAGGTGAAGCCGGTGGTGTCGTACGGGCAGGCCGCGCTGACGGTGCGGCAGTGCAGGCCCATCTGGTACCAGACGCTGGGCAGGCCGGGGCCGAGGTGCGGGTCGTTGGCCAGCAGCGGCTTGCCGGTGGTGGTGTGGCTGCCGGCCACCACCCAGGAGTTGGAGCCGATGCCCTGGCCCTGCGGGCCGAGCAGTTGCGGCAGCGCGGCGATCCGGCCGGACAGGTCGGTCAGGCCCGCGGTGACGGCGGTGCCCTGCTGGGTGCCGGCGGCGCTCTGGGTGGCCACGGTGCCGGCCACCGGGCCGGGCGGCTGGAAGATGCCGTTGGTGCCGAGCGAGCCGCCCTGCACGATCACCGGGTTCCGGTCGTACGGGTAGGAGGGGTAGAGCTGGGCCAGCTGGTCCTGGCTGAAGTCCTGGCTGAGCAGCGCCCGGTCGATCTCCTCCTGCACGTTGCCGGAGAGGTTCCAGGCCATCGCCTTGAGCCAGGCCACCGAGTCCACCGGGGTCCACGGCTCGGGCTTGTAGCCGCTGTTGACGGTGCCGAGCAGCGCGTACTCCAGCGAGGCGCTGGCCCCGCCGGGGTGCTTGGAGAGCCAGGCGTTGACCCCGTCCGCGTAGGCCTGGAGGTACTTCTTGGTGTCCGGGTTCAGCTGGGTGTCGTACTCCTGCTGCGCCACGTCGCGCCAGCCCATGGTGCGGATGAAGGCGTCGGTGTCCACCTGGCCGGAGCCGAACATCTCGGAGAGCCGGCCGGCGGTGATGTGCCGGCGCACGTCCATCTCCCAGAACCGGTCCTGGGCCTGCACGAAGCCCTGGGCCTTGAACAGGTCCTCGGGGGTGTTGGCGTAGACCTGCGGAATCCCCTGGGCGTCCCGCTTGACGTCCACCGCCGCGGACAGCCCCGACACCTGCACCGTCCCGCTGAGCTGCGGGAACGAGGCACGCACGGTGTTCACGGCGTACCAGCCGCCGGCACCCGCGCCGGCCACCAGGAGCACGACCAGAACGAGCAAGAGCAGTCGGGCGCGCCGGAACTTCTTCGAGCGGGGCGAGCGGGGCATCTCGGTCCTAGGTGCGGGGAGTGGAGCAACTGACCCCACGGACCCTACCCGGCGAGGCTGAGCCGCTTTGCCCGGGTTGGCTCGCACCCGCTGCCGTGCTGACCCCGCGTGAGGACGCATGCAAAGATCGGGTAAAATGTTAGCACTGGTAACGATTCACCAGCTGATCTTGTGTCATTCTGCCCGCCCGCACCCGGGTCACCGCCGACCCGTCCGAGTGCCGCCCCGGTGACCCCTCCCCGCCCATCAGAGACGTCGAGGTGCCCCTGCGTGACCGTTGACCACCTGAACAAGTTGCTGCTGGAGTTCTCCGCGATCCTGCTGGTCGCGGTGGTCGCGGTGCGCCTGGCCACCAGGTCGGGCCTGCCCAGCCTGCTGCTCTACCTCGGCATCGGGGTGGCGATCGGCCAGAACGGACTCGGCGTCACCTTCAACAACGCCGAGCTGACCCAGGTGCTCGGCTACGCGGCCCTGGTGGTGATCCTGGCCGAGGGCGGGCTGAAGACCAACTGGCAGGAGATCAAGCCGGTGGTGCCGGCCGCCACCGTGCTGGCCACGGTGGGCGTCGGGATCAGCGTCTTCGTCACCGCGGCCGGCGCCCACCTGCTGGTCGGGCTGGACTGGCGACTCTCGCTGCTGCTCGGCGCGGTGGTCTCCTCCACCGACGCGGCCGCGGTCTTCTCGGTGCTGCGCACCGTGCCGCTGCCCTCCCGGCTGAGCGGCCTGCTGGAGGCCGAGTCCGGCTTCAACGACGCGCCGGTGGTGATCCTGGTGGTCGCCTTCGCCACCACCGGGCCGCTGGACTCCTGGTACGTGCTGGTCGGCACCATCGTGATGGAGCTGGCGATCGGCGCCGCGGTCGGCCTGGCCGTCGGCAGGCTGGGCGCCTACGGGCTGCGGCAGATCGCGCTGCCCGCCTCCGGCCTCTACCCGATCGCCGTGCTGGCGCTGGCCTCGCTCGCCTACGCGGGCGGTGCGCTGCTGCACGGCTCCGGCTTCCTCGCCGTCTACATCTGCTCGGTGCTGCTCGGCAACGCCAAGCTGCCGCACGGCCCGGCGGTGCGCGGCTTCGCGGACGGGCTGGCCTGGATCGGGCAGATCGGCATGTTCGTGCTGCTCGGCCTGCTCTGCACACCCGCCACCATGGGCTCCGCGGTGGTGCCGGCGCTGGTGATCGGGCTGGTGCTGGTGCTGCTGGCCCGGCCGCTCTCGGTGCTGCTCACCCTCACCCCGTTCCGGCTGCCCTGGCGCGAGCAGGCGCTGCTCAGCTGGGCCGGGCTGCGCGGGGCGGTGCCGATCGTGCTGGCCACCATCCCGCTGGTCTCCGGCATGCCGCACGCCCGGGACGGCTTCAACATCGTCTTCGTGCTGGTGGTCGTCTTCACCCTGGTGCAGGGCCCGACGCTGCCCTGGCTGGCCCGCCGGCTGCGGATCGGCGAGGGCGCGCTCGGGCAGGACCTGGGCATCGAGTCGGCCCCGCTGGAGCACCTGCACGGGCGGCTGCTCTCGGTGACGCTCTCCGCCGAGTCCCGGATATCCGGCGTCGAGGTGAGCGAGCTGCGGCTGCCCGCGGGGGCAGCCGTGACCCTGGTGGTGCGGGCGGAGAGCAGCTTCGTGCCGGACAAGGCGACGGTGCTGCGGGCCGGCGACGAGCTGCTGGTGGTCACCACGGACGCGGCGGGCGAGGCCACCGAGCAGCGGCTGCGCGCGGTGGACCGCGGCGGCAAGCTGGCGGGCTGGCTGCACGCCTGAGGTCGGGAGCCGGTGGGACGGGTGGGACGGAATTCACGGGATGTACTCGTGGATTCCAAGGCCTTTCCCGCCCGTACCCCTAGTAACATGGTCTCCGATCTACCAACACTTGCACTTTCTGCCTGATGCAGAGTTGGCGCGACCGCTCGGCGGCCGTGGCCCGCTCCGCGGCCCCGCTTCCAGAGCCCCTGTTCCACTGGGGGACGGCCGCCGAACGGACCCGGTATCAACCCCGGTCCACGCGCGAGAGGACGACTCTCGGCGCCGTCCCGGGGCTCACCCTCGCCCCGGCGGGCGCTACCAGGCAGCAGGAAGGACCGACCGTGGCGGCCCGCCCGACGGTCGACGACACCCCCACCACCGCGCCCCCGGCGCGGATCGGCTACCCCGCACTGCTGCGCACCCCCGGTGCCTGGCGGTTCCTGACCCCCGCCTTCGTGGCCCGGCTCCCGTACGCGATGCTCAGCATGGGCATCGCGCTGCTGGTGCTGGACACCGACGGCTCCTACGGCATCGCCGGTGCCGTCGCGGCCACCGCCGCCACCGCCCAGGCCGTGGTCGGCCCGCTGACCGGGCGGCTCGCCGACCGGATCGGCCAGGCCCCCGTGCTGGTGCCGGTGGTGCTGGTGCACGCCGTCTCGGTCGGCCTGCTGATCGCACTGGCGCTCGGGCACGCGCCGGCCTGGACGCTCTTCCTGGCCGCCGCGCCGGCCGGAGCCAGCGTGCCGCAGATCGGCGCGATGGTCCGGTCCCGCTGGCTGACCCGGCTCTCCGACCGGCCGGCCCACCTGGGCACCGCCTTCGCCTTCGAGTCGGTCACCGACGAGCTGACCTTCGTGGTCGGACCGGTGCTGGCGGGCGCCATCGCGAGCACCGTCGCACCGGCCGCCGCGCTGATCACCGAGGCCGCGCTGACCGTGGCCGGCGGCCTGCTCTTCGCCGCCCAGCGGGCCAGTGCGCCGGTGGTCCGGCGCGCCGCCGGGGCCGGCGCCCGGCCGGCCTCGGCGCTGGTCTCGCCCGGGGTGCGGCTGCTGGCGGGCTGCTTCCTGGGCGTCGGCACGGTCTTCGGCGGGATGCAGGTCTCGGTCATCGCCTTCGCCGAGCAGGCCGGCCAGGGCGGCCTGTCGGGCGTGGTCTACGGCGTCTTCGCCGGCGGCTCGATGCTCGCCGGGGTGGCCTACGGCATGGCGAACTGGCGGCGCTCCGCCCAGCAGCGGCTGCTGGTCAGCTACGCGCTGCTGGTGCTGGGCTGCTCGGTGCTCTGGGCGATGCCGAACCTGACCGCGCTGGCGGTGGCCGGGCTGGTCTGCGGGCTGGCCATCGCGCCCACCCTGATCAGCGGCTACACGCTGGTCGAGACGCTGGCCCCGGAGGGTGCCAAGACCGAGGCGTTCACCTGGCTGACCGGGGCGATCGGGCTCGGGCTGGCGATCGGCTCGACCGTGGCCGGGCAGCTGATCGACCGGTCCGGGCCGTCGCTGGGCTTCCTGGTGCCGGTGGCCGGCGCCGGGGCCGGGCTGGTGGCACTGGTCACGATGCGGCGGCTGCTCACCGCCAGGGGGTCCGCGGGCCGTACCGTTGCCAGGGGCGGGAGCACGGCTCCCGCGCTGGCAGGGTCGGCGGTTGACTGACCACGCTGGACTGATTCGGCGGAATGCCGCATCATGGACCGTCGTTAGCACTCATCAGCCGAGAGTGCCAGGAGGAAGACACAGTGCCCACGTACCAGTACCAGTGCACCGAGTGCGGCAACGGCCTCGAGGTGGTGCAGAAGTTCACCGATGACGCGCTGACCGTATGCCCGCAGTGCCAGGGGAAGCTGCGCAAGGTCTTCTCCGCGGTGGGCGTTGTCTTCAAGGGCTCGGGGTTCTACCGGACCGACAGCCGCTCCTCGTCCAGCAGCACGGTGGGGTCGGCCTCGTCCTCCTCCGCCGGCTCGGCCGCGCCCTCGGGCTCCTCCTCGACCGCTTCGTCGGCCCCCTCCTCGTCCTCGTCGTCCACCTCGAGCTCGTCCTCGACGTCGACCTCCGCGAGCTGAGGCTTCCGCGGGCCGGGGCTTTCACGAGCCGAGGCTTCCGCAGCAGTCGCCATTCGTCGCCGAAGGCCTCCCGGGTCCGCCCGGGAGGCCTTCGCGTTTCTGCGGTTGTCACTCGTCGGGGTTGTCCACAGCCCCGGGGTTGTCCACAGGTTCCGGGTTCCCGCTTCCCGCTCCGGCGGCCGGCCCCGACGCTGGGGCCATGAACGCGACCAGCACTCCCCGTCACCGCCGTACCCACCAGCGTCCGCCGGCTCCGCTGCCCGGCCCGCTGCCGCCGCGCCGCCCGGTGCCCGAGTTCCGGCCCATCCGCCGGGGCGGCGGCGGGCGCCACCGGCTGCGACAGGCCGTGCCGCACCGCCCGGGTGCGGTGCTCGCCGGCCTGCTGCTGTGCACCACCGCCGCGCTGGCGGCCGACCCGCTCTCCGCGGTGCTGCCGGCCCCGCCGCCGTTGCGCTGCGCCACCGCCCCGCCGGGCCGGCCGGGTGCGCCGTGAGGGCGCCGCGCTCAGCCGTGGTGCGGCGGCCGCTGGCTCAGGTACCAGTCCAGGCCCCGGCCGCCGGCGGACTCGCCCCAGGCGGCGTCGGTGTCGTCGCTGGTCTGCTGCGCCAGCGGATCGGTGAAGACGATCTTCGCCGCGGCCGGCTCGGCCTTCGCCTGCTCCGGCGCCTGTTCCTGCTGTGCCTGTTCGGCTCGCTGCTCGGTCATCCGTCCAGGGTAGGACGGCCGCCGGGGGCCGGGCGACGGCCCGGCCCCCGGCGGGGGCGGTGTGCGGCGGGGTCAGCCCAGGGCGGCGGTCAGGAAGCCCGCGCCGTTGTAGGAGCCCCAGCCGGTGACCTTGTCGTAGCCGGTCGCCGCGCTGTAGGCGCCGTTGCTGCCGGACTTCACGTCGTGGAAGGCCGAGGCGTAGGCGGAGGAGCCGGCCAGCGAGTAGATCCGGCTGTTGGCGAAGCCGAAGCCGGCCTTGCCCTTGGCGCTCGCCGCGGAGTTGAAGTCGGCCGCGAAGGCGGCCCAGTTCGGCGCCGCCGCGCTGGTGCCGCCGAACTCGTACCAGGCGCCCTGGGTGTAGATCGCCCAGCCGCTGGCCGGGTCGGCGTCGGCGGCCACGTCCGGCACGGTGCGCTTGGCGCCGCTGTTCACCGGCGACTGGAAGCTCGGGGTGGCGAAGGAGGAGGAGATGCCGCCGCCGCTGCCCGACCAGGCGGTCTCCTTGCCGTAGGCGCCGCCGGAGAGGGTCAGCGTGGTGCCGCCGGTGCCGGTGGTCCACGGATCGGCGGCCGGGAAGTCGACCGAGGTGCCGCCGTTGCCCGCGTCGTCCGAGCCGCTGTCGCCGGAGGCGGCGAAGACGGACTGCCCCTGCGCCGCCGCCTCCTTGAGGTCGGTGTCGACGGCGGTGCGGTTGCTCGCGGTCTCGCCGGACTCGTAGATGCCCCAGCTGATCGAGACCACCGGCACGTCGTCGCTGACCAGCTTGGCGTAGACCGCGGTCTCCCCGGCGTCGCTGTTCGGGGCCTCGTAGACCTTGATGGCGGCACCGGGGGCCAGCGCCTGGACCACCTCGATGTCCAGCTCCACCTCGTCCTGGCCGGAGAGGTCGGTGGTGCCGCCGCCGGCCGCCACCACGCTCGGGGTGCCCGCCGAGAGGCCGTAGTACTTGTCGTAGGCGTTGATGTTGGACTGCTGGAAGGCCGAGAACTCCAGCAGGCCGACGGTGCTGCCCTTGCCGTTGGCGCCCCCGCTGATCGTGGAGGCGAGGTTGTAGGCGGCCCGGGCGGTGGTCGGGTTCAGGCCGGTCGGGGCCTTGGGCGAGGCGTTCGGGCGGGCGGTGGCGAAGTGCTGGTACTTGGCGTAGTCGTTCAGCCCGGAGACGTCGGTGACCACGCTCGCGATGTCGGCGGGCAGCACCGGGGCCGCGGTGTTGGCGAAGTAGGCGTGGCCGTCCTGACCGTCCCGGTAGGTGGCCAGGGTGGTGCCGAAGGCCCGCTGCACCTGGGCGGCGGTGCCGCTGGCCTCGATGGTGAGCCGGTTGGCGGTCACCTCGCCCACCTGCAGCCCCTGGGCCTTCAGGTAGCCGCTGACCCTGGCCACCGTCGCGGGGTCGGCGCCGAACCGGTCGGCGAACTGGTCCACCGTCAGGTAGTGCTGGTACTGCGCCGAGGCGGGGTCGGTCACCTGGGCGAGGAACCGGTCGAGCCCGGCCGGGTCGCGCTGGGCGAGCCCGACGGCCACGGATATCCGCTGGTCGGCCGCGACTTCGCCGGTCCGGGCGGAGTGTCCGACGGCCGCGACCACATCGCCCCGCACCGCGGCGGTGGCGGGCGCGGCGGCGAACGCGGGGGTGGCGGCGAGGGCGATGACGGGCAGCGGGGCGGCCAGCAGGCCGATGATCGGACGGATGCGGGACTTCACCGGGATCCTCCAGGATCGGGGAGTGAGAAGCCGTCCCACGGCGGCGAGTTGCTCGGCACTCGGCGCGGCGGGGAGCGGCCCGGGGTTGGATGCCCCAACCGTAGATTTGTCGAGCCACCGTCAAAAGAGGGGTATCCCCTGCACCTCGGATGTCAGCGCGGTGTCCTCCGGTGTCGCCCCGCGTCGGCCCTCCCCTCCGCCGGGAATCCGCGCACTCCTCCCCCGGCCGGCCGACGCCGGGTCAGAATGGTCGGATGGGAACCAACGCCGCCGTGCACCGGCTCGACCTCGGATACTTCATCCGCCCCGGCTCCGAGACGGCGGACGGCCGGCCCCGGGTCGAGCCCGTGCTCGGCTACGCGGTGCGCCACGAGGCCGGCCTGCTGCTCTTCGACACCGGCCTCGGCGATGCCGGCGCCGAGACCGAGGCCCACTACCGGCCCCACCGGCGTCCGCTCGCTGCCGCCCTGGCCGCGATCGGCGCCGACCCGGCCGAGGTCGCGCTGGTGGTCAACTGCCACCTGCACTTCGACCACTGCGGCGGCAACCCGCTGCTGGCCGGCGTGCCCGTCCTGGTGCAGTCCACCGAGCTGGCCGCCGCCCGGCAGGAGGGCTACACCGTCCCCGAGCTGGTCGACTTCCCCGGCGTGCGGTACCAGGAGCTCACCGGTGAGGCCGAGGTCTGGCCGGGCGTCCGCATCCTCCCCACGCCGGGCCACACGGACGGCCACCAGTCCCTGGTGGTCGAGCGCCGCGACGGCACCGTCGTCCTGGCCGGGCAGGCCCATGACCTCGCCTCGCACTACGCCGCCGACCAGTTGGCCCGCCGCGCCCGGCTGGACGGCCTGCCGGAACCCCTCCCCGGCTACCTCCCCTGGCTCGACCGCCTGGCCGAGTTCGACCCGCGCCGGGTCCTCTTCGCCCATGACGCCTCGGTCTGGGAGCCGCTGGGCGCCTGACGGACCGTCGTCCGGCGGCTCAGGAGATCCAGAGCAGCATCGCGTGCCCGTCCCGGGCCGCCGCCGCGAAGTAGCCGGTCAGCGCCCGGTAGTGCTCCAGCGCGTAGCGCAGCATCTCGGCGGTCTCGCTCGGGCCGCTCGACGGGTAGAGCTCCGCCGCGGGCAGCTCCGCGTCGGTGACGCCCGCCACCAGCCGCTCGCCCGGCAGGGCGGCGAGGGCCGCCGCCGCGGTCGCCACCTGCTCCGGCGTCAGGTAGCCGGGCGGGCCGTACCCCCAGTCATCGGCGCCCGGGAGCCCCGCCTCGCCGTTCACGATGTCGAGCGGGAACCCCGCCCGCTCCAGCAGCCAGTGCAGCAGGCCCCAGGCCTTGTCGGTGTCGAGGCAGCGCGGCTGCCCGGCCGCGGGGCCGTCCGGGTCCGCATCCGCCTGCGGGTCGGTTTCCATCAGCTCGTGGACGTACTCCGAGGCCCACTGCGGGTCCTGGAAGGCGCGCGCCAACTCCCCGGGCGTCAGCCGGGCGTATTCACCGATCATGCTCATCACCCGGACGGTAGCCGCACCGACCGACATTCCCCGTGCGCCACCGGTGAGTTCCGGGCGCGCCGATCGTCCATCCGTCGAGATCCCGCCGCAGGACCGAAGCCGAAGGAGCCGAGCATGACCGCGACACCGCCGATCGTCGACCGGGAGACCTGGCAGCGCCAGGTGGACGCCCTGCGGGCCCGGGAGAAGGCGCACACCCGGGAGGGTGACGCGATCGCGGCCGCCCGCCGGCGGCTGCCGATGGTCGAGGTCGACCCGGCGACGCCGCTGGTCGGCGCGGCGGGCGAACTGCCGCTGATCGAGGCCTTCGAGGGCCGGCCACAGCTCTTCGCCTCGTTCCACATGTGGCACCGGGGCCGCAGCGCCGCCGACCAGTGCGAGGGGTGCACCTTCAACTCCGGCGCGGTGCTGGAGCTCTCCTACCTGCACTCGCGCGGGGTCGGCTTCGCGGTGTTCTGCCAGGGCCCGTACCCGGAGTCGGCCCGGTACCGCGCGTTCATGGACTGGCCGATGCCCTGGTACTCGGTGCCCGAGGGGTCGGTGGACCGGCTCGTCGCCGGGCGCCACTTCGGCATGAAGGTCTGCTACCTGCGCGAGGGCGACCGGGTCTTCGAGACCTACTGGACCACCGCCCGCGGCTGCGAGGTGATGGGCAGCAGCTACGGGATGCTCGATCTGACGGTCTACGGGCGCCAGGAGGGCTGGGAGGACTCCCCCGCGGGCTGGCCGCAGCCCTTCGGCACCGGTCCCGGCGAGCCGTTCCGCACCGGCGGCCGCCCGATCTCGCAGTGGCCCCGGCTCGCGGCCGGCCGCTCCGACGACCTGGGCACCGACCCCGAGACCGGGTCCGGCGGCGGCTGCTGCCACTGAGCGCCGACCGCGGGCGGGCGGCGGCGCTCAGTGCCGGCAGCCGCCGCTCACCCGCTCCGGGGCAGCCGTCAGCCGGTCTTCACCTGGCACGGGCAACTCGCCATCAGCGCCTTGACGTTGTTGACGTAGCTCGGGTTGGGGATCACCTCGGTGCCGACCACGGCGCCGCTGGTCGGGTCGGTCGCGGTGGTGTAGTGCACCGAGCCCGCGCCGGCGTTGTAGGCGGCGATCACCAGGTCGAGCAGCGGGGTCTTGCCGGTCACCGGGTCGGGCGAGAGGTCGTACTTTCCGCCGAACGAGGAGTCGCCATAGTAGGCGACCAGTTCGTCGAGCAGTTCCGCGCCCAGGTCGGTGTTGCCCGCCAGGGTGTTCACGTCGTTGCTGGTGCCGAACTTGCCGTTCATCCAGGTCGCCGTGGCGGGCATGATCTGCATGGTGCCGATGCCCTTGTCGCAGGCCAGGATCGCCGACTGCCAACCGCTCTCCTGCCAGGCGATGGCCTTGACCAGGCTGACCGGCAGCGGCGGCATGGTGTCGGTGCCGCCGCTGCCCAGGTGGAGCGTGCGGGTCTTGCCCGCGGCGGCGGCGAGCGCGGCGGAGACGTCCGCGGTGCTCGCATTGGTGCCGGTGAAGGTCGGCTGGCAGCTGGCCGGCGCCGGAGCGGGCGGCGGCGGGGGCGGCGGCGCGACCGGCCCGGGCTTGGGGGTCGGCGGGGGCGGCGCGGTGGCCGCCTGCGGCTGGGCGCTGGGCACGCTCGGCGCCGTACTCGGCTGCCCGCCGCCGGTGCCCGCCGGCGTGGTCGGGGCTCCGGCCGGGCGGCTCGGGCTCGCCGAGGCCGAGCGCGTGGGGCCGGCACTGCGCGAGGGCGAGGCGGAGGCGGACCGCGAAGCGGAGGCCGAGGCCGACGGCGACGCCGAGAGGGAGGCCGAGGCGGAGGGCGACGGGGAGCCGGAGGCGGACGCCGCCGCGCTGGGCGAGGCGGTCACCGCCCCGTCCAGCGCGGCGGCCGAGGCCGGCGCGTCCGCGACCGTCACCCGGGTCGGCCCGCCGTTCCCGCCGCTGCCGGAGAGGGCGTAGGCGCTGCCCCCACCGACCACGGCCAGCGCCAGCAGGCCGCCGGCCGCCACCTTCTGTCCCTTGGTGATCCGCATGGTCCCCCCGTTACTCGAAAAAGTCGGTTCAGCCTACCCACGGGTTCTCCGCGATCTTCAAGAGCCTGTCCACAGCCCGCTGCCGTTCTGCCGGCCAGCCCGTCGCGCCAACCGGTCAGGAATCGAGAAGCAGTGGTCAGCGCCCCCGAAATACCTTGAGGACATGGCACTCATCGACTCCATCACCCTCGAGGTGGCCGACCTCTCGGCCGCCGCCCGCTTCTACTCCGCCGCCTTCGGCCTGGACTGCGACTCCCCCTCCGCCCCGCTGCACCTGCGGGCCGCCGCCGAGCCGACCGCCGGCTTCCGCGGCTACACCCTCTCGCTCACCGTGGCCCAGCCCGCCGACGCCAACGCCTACCTGAACGGCGCGATCGAGGCCGGCGCCACCGTGCTGAAGCCCGCGAGCAAGTCGCTCTGGGGCTACGGCGGCACCGTGCAGGCCCCGGACGGCGCGATCTGGAAGGTCGCCACCTCCAACAAGAAGGACACCGCCCCGGCGGCCCGCCGGTTCGACGCCATGGTGCTGCTGCTCGGTGTGGAGGACGTCACCGCCACCAAGACGTTCTACCTGGACCACGGGCTCACCGTGGCCAAGAGCTTCGGCCGCAAGTACGTCGAGTTCGAGGCCGGCGACGGCCCGGTCAAGCTCGGCCTCTACCAGCGCCGCGCGCTCGCCAAGGACGCGGGCGTCGCCCCCGAGGGCAGCGGTTCGCACCGGCTGGCGATCACCGGTACCACCGGCGCCTTCACCGACCCGGACGGCTTCGCCTGGCTGGCCGCCGCACCGGCACTGGCGCACCCTGCTCAGTAGGTCAGCGCCCGGTGCTCCGGCAGGTAGCCGTACCGGCCGCCCGCCAGCGCGTCGGCGAACTCGCGCAGCAGGCCGAGCCAGTTCTCGGCCTTCACCCGCACGGACTGCGCGATCCCCTGGTCCACGTGGATCACCTGCCCGCGCACCCCGGCCGGGCCCGGATCGAGGTCCAGCGCGATGATCGACCCGTCCGGCTCGTAGGAGATCTCCAGCCAGCCGGCCCGCCAGTCGTCGTCGGTCCAGCGGACCTCCCCGGTCGCCTCCTCCCAGCCCCGCCCCTGCCCGATCCCGTCCGGCTCCTCGGCCGACTGCCCCGGGCGCGCCGACAGCGTCATCAGGTCGTCGTGCTCGATGTCGAACCCGGCGGCCCCGCCGAACCCGACGCTGCGGTGCCGGGCGCAGGAGGCGGCGAAGTCCACGGGCAGGCGCATGCCCAACCTCCCTTCCAGCTCGGCGATCTCCGCCGCCGTCGCCGGTCCGCCCAGCTGCTCCAGCACGCCCGGGGCCTGCTGGGCCAACTGGTCCTCGATCCGCTGCCAGACCCGGGCCACCTCGGCCCGCAGTTGGCCGTCCGTCAGCTGCCGGCGCCCGCCCGGCCCGGCACCGCGGAGCCGGGACCGCTCCAGCCACTCCTCCGCCGCCGCGCGCTCGGCCTCGCCGAACTCGCGGATCCTGGTCGCCGCCCGCCGTCTGATGGCGAGCTGCGCCGTCTCGTCCCGGACCAACGCCCAGAGGGAGGCCAGTACTTCGTCACTGCACTGCGGCCCGGCCGCCCGCACCGCGCTCACCGCGTCCTGCCAGGCGGCGGCATCGGTGCCGATGAAGGTCCAGCTGTCGTACCGCATCGAGGTGATCGCCACGTGCACGGCGTTCGCCAGCTGCGCCGGGTCGAGCGCGGTCAGCGGGTTGGCGAGCAGGCCGAGCGCCCAGCCGCGCTCCAACAGGCCGTCCAGGGCGGCACGGACCTCCCGGTGCTGCTCGGCGGGCAGCCGGACCAGGTAGCGGGCGGCGACCCGGGCGGTGTGGATGTCCTGCTGCCCGTACCCGGCCAGCCTGGCCACCGCCTGCCGCCCCTGCTCCGGCCCGAGCCCGGCATAGGGGGCGGCCGCCACGAAGGCCTCGTTGATCTCGGCGCGGGCGTACTCGGCCTCCGCCACCGGGAGCCAGCTGCGGTCCAGGTGGGCGAGGGTGATCAGGCCGCAGACCCGCTCCCAGGGCTCCGGCGTCTCGACCAGCGCGGGATCGGCGGCCACCAGCGGATCGCTCCGCCGGTCCGCGAGGTAGCCGGCGATCCTGGCCTGCGCCTGGGCCACCTGCTCCGGCGCGAGCCTCACCAGCGCCTGCGCCACGGCGGGCCGGGTGAGCAGGTCGTGGTCGAGCAGGTGCAGCAGCACCCGGCGCACCAGCGCCCGCCCGTCGGCGTCCCCGACCGGCACCTCCCAGGCGGCGTCCACCACCCTGGCCAGCACCTCCTCCGCCCGCCCGGCGGCCCCCTCCGGGCCGACCAGCAGGGGCACGGGGCACTCCGGACAGTCCGGTCGCGCGTTCATGGCGAGCCCACCTCTTGTCTCTCGGTCCTGGTCCGCGGATCCTGCCGCACCGCGCCGACAGGGTCGGTCGCGCTGGGTCACTCTGGGGATACGGGGCCGGGTGCGGGGACCGTTCAAGGGGCGCGGGATGCGCACGGGATGGCCACGAATCCACCGAACTCTCTCCTGACACTCCGTCAGTCCTTCTTCTCACCAGGCAGCTTGGCGACCCTCCGAAACCTCTCCCGCCGAGCGCGATGAGTTCCCGCTCCGCCGCCGGTACGTACTCCCGAGAGCTCGCCGGAAGACCTCGGCGGCCCGATCACGAGGGAGAGTCCGATGTCAGACAGTCGTGCGGCAGACGTGACCGCGATCCAGGCCGTGCTGGCCGACTCCTACCGGGCCTGGGACGGCGGCGATGCCACGGCCATGGTCGCCGACTACACCGAGGACGCGACCGTCCTCATGCCCGGCACCTACCACCCCGACCGCGAGGCGATCCGCGCCGGCATGGCGGCGGCCTTCGCCGGCCCGCTCAAGGGCACCTCGACGTCCAACGAGCGGATCAGCCTCCGCTTCCTCGGCGCCGACGCGGCGATCGCCCTCATCGAGTCCGGCATCCTGTTCCCCGGCGAGACCGAGGTCCCGGCCGAGCGCAGGGTGAACGCGAGCTGGGTGTTCGAGAAGCGCGACGGCCGCTGGCTGGTCGCGGCGTACCAGAACTGCCCGGTCCTGACGCCCGGCCAGTGAGCCCCCGGACCGCAGAGGGCTGAGCCGGTCGGCGGAAGTCGGCGGGGTCGACTTCGAGGGTCTGCGGTCGGGGTGATGAGGGTGGTGGCGTGGGGCCGACCTGATCGAGGGCCCCCCCCCCCCCCACACAGTGCGCCAGAGCCCCCAGTAACGCCAACCCCACGCCCGGCGCCAACCCCACCAAGTCGGCGCCCGCCCAGGCCCCGCGCAGCGGCGGCCACG